>JABDEY010000019.1:484-31176 GCA_013286805.1 Bacteroidota bacterium
TTTCGTTTGCAATTTGGGACAACAAGGACCAAATATTGTTTTGTGCAAGAGATAGATTTGGTGAAAAGCCTTTCTTTTATTATTATAATGAGGAATCATTCTATTTTGCTTCAGAAATGAAGGCATTGTGGTCGGCAGGCATTGAAAAGGTGCCATATGAACCTAGGGTGTTTTTGTATTTAGCATTTGGAGATACTGTTGATACTAAAAACCCTTCAACAACATTTTACAGGAATATCCTGCAATTGGAGCCCGCACACTGTTTCTATATTGAAAAAAATGTTATTAAACACAAAAGAAAATACTGGGATATTGATCTGGACAAACGAGACCATGATATTGGAATAAAGGAAGCAAAACTTAAGTTCTACGATCTGTTTATAACTTCTGTTAAAAGGCGTTTAAGGTCTGATGTTCCAATTGGTTCCAGTTTATCCGGAGGTCTGGATTCTTCAAGTATTGTGGCTGCTATTTCTGACTTGAAACTTCAACAACAGGTTCAAAAAACATTCTCAGCCCGATTCAAGGATTTTATCAGGGATGAAGGTAAGTATATTGATATAGTTGTAAATCAATTCAAAATGGAGTCTCATCAGATTTTTTTAACTTCTGAGCAATTGAACCAAAATTTAAGTAAAGTATTTTATTATCAGGAAGAGCCTTTTGGCAGTACAAGTATTATTGCTCAATGGGAAGTGATGAAACTGGCTAAAGAAAATGGTGTAACTGTGCTTTTGGATGGCCAAGGTGCGGACGAAATACTTGGAGGGTACCAAAATTATTTTTCCCAGTACTTCAGCTCACTTTTACTTCATAACCGTAAGGAAATTAAGGCTCAAAAACTGGCTTTTGCCCAGCTTCATAAAAAACAGCCTGAATTGGGGTTAGGTTTTGTAATTGATACTTATTTTCCAAAATTGAGAAATAATTCGCGGATAGTTAAGAATAAAATTATACAACCTGATTATTGGAAACAATTTCACCCTGAATTTTTAGAAAATAATCGCTATATGCTTTTTGATTATGAGTTTTGTACGGACCTGAACAAGGCATTGTATAGATCAACTATGCAAAATGGACTAAATACTTTGCTCCGCTATTCTGACAGAAATGCTATGGCTCATGGAAGGGAAGTGAGGCTTCCATTTTTATTTCATGAACTTGTGGAATTTGTATTTTCACTGCCTGATTCCTTTAAAATCAAAGATGGCTGGACCAAATTCCTTTTAAGGGAGACAATGAACGAAATTCTACCCCGGGAAATTTGCTGGAGGTCAGAGAAAGTGGGCTTTGAACCACCCAATTGTTTATATGTGGATAAAGACAATTTGGAATACAGTCAGGATATTTTGATTAAAAATAACATTATCAGCAAAAAAAATAAATTGGAAAATTTAGACTGGCAGTATTTTCAAGTAAGCCAATTATTCCTGTGAGTAGGTTCCTTTTTTCTCATTCCTTCTGCGTACACCTTCTTTATAGTATTCATCTGCCGAATTAGGCGGGGAAGTATAAAAATCAAAAAGTCTTTTTGTTTCGTCATTCATATAGGCAATTGCGTCAGGAGTAAGAACCTTTTGCCAATTGAATTGTGGCTTCATAAAAGATCTTCGCATAAGATTTGCAATACATTTCCTGTGATTATTTGTATAGTTAGTCCCTGTAGCATGATAAAGTTTTGAATGCAACATAATTACAGAGCCGGCTTTGCCTGTTACCTGTATTTTATGTCGGTCAATATAGGAATCAGTAGGGGGTAGCTCCAACAAATGAGAACCTGGAATGACCCAGGTAGCTCCATTCTCGGACGTTGTATCATCTATCAAATAGAAATTGTTAATGCTTAATGTGACATTGTTGGTCCAAACAGGAACATCTGTGTGAAAACGGGAAGCAGGATGAGCGAATTTTTTTGACGCATAACTGCCATTAAAGGAATAGTGAATAAAATCACCAAGCAGGACCCTTGCAATATTGACAACCTCAGGAACATAGAACAGCTTTTCGAAACAGTCACCTCTGTTCACCATGCAACGAATAATTCCCATATCCACTTCACTTATACGGGAAGTATCAAAATCAGCTTCGTATTTTTCTATCAATTCTTCAAAGCGAATCTGCATTTTATGAATAGCCTCCGGAGAAACTACATTTTCTATTAAGGCATAACCCTGTTCATTTATTTGATTGACATATTTGGTAATTTCCATTTTATTAGGTTTAAAATTTGAAGTTCATAAAAATATTGATTTTATTTAATTAGACGTGTATAGATTTCATTTAATCAGACGTGGCTGTGGTTGTTCCATTTTTTCCATTATTTAATAAAATTTCAATTTCGCTAATTAACCTGCTTTTCTGTTTTTCCGGGTTGTACTCAAGTTGATAGGCCTTTTGAGAGTTTTTTTTCCAGGTCAGCACTTCTTCCGGATTTTTCAAACAATATTGGAAAACAGGCACCAGGTATTCAATTGTAGCATCTGAATAGTTTTTGCCGTTTTTGTATTCGTCAATTAATTGTTTTAATGGGGGACTTGCAGGAACTATTAATGCAAGGCCGGCGGAAATATTTTCGAAGGCTTTAAAGCCCTGCGCGTATTTTTGATTTAGAACATTTTGCCTGCTCATTGTTAATCCGATATCAAATTCAGCACCAACCATCGACAGCAATTCAGTTGGTACAGGATCCAAAAAGAAGACCTTTTTATCAAGTTTATTTTCTTTAACCAGTTTTTTTAGAGTTTTTTCCAGAAATCCGGAACCTCTCAAATAGAGCTCAGCACCATCCAATTCTTTCATAGCAAGAATACCATCAGCAAGCCCTCTGTTGTCAAAGAAATAACCATGATAATAGAATTTCAAAGGGTTATTTATTTTGATTTTATCAGAAAAAGTTTTTTCAGGGCATATTGTGACAGAAACTACCTTAGCTTCAGAATTATATCTTTGTTTAAGGAAATCCCCTGCTTTCTCGTTAACGGTACTTAAAATAATGTCAGCATTTTGAATTGATAATTTCTCAATAATAACTCTGTGATGATAAAATCTGTCTTTTCGCTCCAGAAACTGATCTGCATAAAATTCATAAATAAAATAAATAGTTGGTATTTGCTCCTTTTGTGAAAATGGCATACTGATGAAGGCGGCTTCAGTATCGATGTTTAATATGCAATTAATTTTGGGTGCTTTAATGTTGAACTCTGCTCTCTGAAGGAAGAGCCGTAACTTCAGTAAAGTTACGTTTGCAATTTCTTCTCTTTTTAATAAGTTTCCGAAATATCGTACCTGACAGAAAAATTTAATTGCAGAAAAAAGTTTTAATTTTAGAGCTAACGAGTATAGACCTGAATGCGTTTGATATTTAAAGTTATTGGTAATAGTTGTTTTGCTTTCTCTCTCATTTCCTGAAATACTAATTTCGTATTTAGTTTCTAGCGCATTACATATGAACCATAAAGCCGGATTTCCCTTAATTTGAACATTTGTCACTATTAAAATTTTATTTTTCTTAGTGACCATTTGGTTAACAGGGGGGTATCTGTTTTTTTTTGATATTTTTCTTGAAAAATTTCGCAGGGTTTCCAACCCAAATTTCATTGTCAGGTATGCTTTTCGTTACGATAGATCCCATCCCTATTAATGAATTTTGGCCTATACTAATATCATCCCGGATTACAGCCTGCATTCCTACAACAGCATTTTTACCAATGACGGAGCTTCCGCCAATAATTGATTTTGAAGTGATATAAGCGTTTCTCTCAAGAACCACATTGTGTCCTATTCCACACATCAAACCTACAACAACTCCCGGTTTTATATGGGTAGTGCCAAGAGCGCCTTTTGTAATATAGGTGGAGGCCCCGATTTCAACATTGTCCTCTATAACCGTATTCCCTTTTTGAGGAAACTGTAACCAATTCCCATTTTTGTCTTTTCCATGTCCAAAACCCTCAACACCAATTGATACATTCGGTTCAATCAAACAGTGTTCTCCAATCCATACATTATCTCCGATAAAGCAGCTACCGGAAATTGATGTATTCTTACCAATTGTTGCATACCCAATATAGGTCAACGGCCCAATATGTGCTGTCGAATGAATCCTGGCCTTTTCATGGATGACTGCTGAAGGGTGTATGCCTTTAAAAGCGTATCTTTTGGGATTTGAAAGACTATATAGCAATGAGAAAACGATTTTAGGTGAATCAGAAACAATGAAAACATCAGCATTGAAATTGTCCGAGTTGGCAATTGATTCATCATCCGTAATAACGCAATTGGCGTTTAGTTTAATCTTATTTTGGAATATGTTTTTTTGGAAATAGTTGCGACTTACCCATACGGTCGACCATTTATCAGATAAAAGTACTTGTTTAAAATCTCTCAAAGAGATTTTGCCAATGGCTCCAATTACTTTGCACTGGTAATCCGTGCAGATTTTTTTAATTGCTGTTAAATTGCCGGAATTATTTTTCAATGATTATGCTTATATAATTTTGCAGGGTTCCCATACCAAATTTCATTATCAGGAACATTATTTCGGACCTGTGAACACGCTCCAATTTCAGCGTTAATCCCTACTGTAATTCCAGGCATTAAAACGACATTTGCGCCATATTTCGACCCTTTCTTCATTATACAGGTGATTTTATCCTGTCGGGCTAAATTGGGTGTATCCGTTGCCACGAAACCATATTTTACTATGACATCGCTTTCTACAATTGTTCCTGCCGATAAAGTACAACGGCTCCCAAATGTAGATCGTTCTCCCACTTTGCAATAATCTCTTATTTCGACATAAGCGGTCATTTTAACATCATTTCCGATGACCGCGTTTATTCCTATTTTAGAATAGGTGCCAACCTTAACATTGTTACCTATTCTGGCACCTTTTCTAATCAAGGCGAAATCTTCAATCGCCACATTGTCACCGACTTCCACACAATCCTCAATTACACAAAAATGTCCAATTTTTATATTTGCACCACACTTAAAGTCTTTTGCAATAAAAGTTGTTTCCATCTTTTTATGATTCGTAAATATGTTCTGAAAAGAATGTATCCGTATGCATAGTAGAATATATTACCGGATGATTGTCTTTTAAATGTTCTGAGAAGCTTCTTTTATCGTTCTTCTTTAAAATACCATTTTTATAACACTTCCATTGATAGTTAGATTCGGATATGTAAAATGATTCATTGAATAAGTTAAAGGCTGGTTCTTGATCATATGCCTCATAATGTAAATCAAAATCTGAAGGTTTATTTATTTTCCAGAAATCTAAATTATTTAATCCGGTTAATCCTCCGTGGCTCGATACCCCAACAACTTTAATTCCCAACATTTCATTTAAAATACGAATATCCCTTCGTAGACAATCTTCAGGCGTTTCATTCCAGATTACACTTTGATCTATTATTTCAGAATGATAAGCAATTTCGTGCCCGGTTTCTTTAATGTATTTCAGGCACAGGTAGTTTTCAAATGAAAATGGATTATACTCCGACGCATGTAGTCGAATGAAAAATGTAGCCTTAATATTAAGAGAATTAAAAATATCGGCAATGATTTTCGCTTTTTCACACTTTAAATCAATGTCAACGCGATTTACAAGAATATATTCATTTGTTTTATTTTGTTTCCAATGGATGTAATCCTTACACGTAATTATTTTGTAGTTGTTTTTTAATGCTTCTTCAAAATTTAATTTAAGTCTCTTGTATGTAAAATAGAATTCATGTTTCATTTCAATTCCCGGATATAATTTAATTACTTTAAAAGCACTAAATGTTTTTATAATTCCAAATTAAAGTCAGCACTTTTATTGCTTAATAATTGAGTCTATATTGCTTCCCGATTTACATATCATCTTTCAATTAAAGATAATACATTTTTTGCCATCAGAATTAACTGTGGTTCAGTAATAAATTGATTTACAGGCAAAACAACCCAATCTTTAACATAGCAAGGATGCAACTCGATGCCAGGATTTTTTTTGTTCAAAGTTGAGTAAATAACTTCAGATTCTGAGGTGCTGAAACCAAAAACGAATGGGTTAATTCTGCCTTTTAAGTCAAAGATTCTCTTGTATTGTGAAAAAAAATCGGATAGAAAGTTATAATTGGCTGTTCTCCTATTCGTGAATGATTTCAAATAGGGCAGATAGAATTGCGATTCTTTGGAAATTTGTCCATGAATTTCTTTACTAAAAAAAGGATTTTTGGCAGAAAGTCCTTTCCCTTTCAATATTCCACCATTTTTCATTGGGAACGACTTTGGCAGTGAACTAATACTATAATCCCCAAAAGTGCCTATTTTTTTCCCATTTACATAACTGTCAAATGAATGGGCAACGTCTTCTACCAAAGGGATACCCATTTTTTTAGCAATTTTTGCAATAGCTTCAATTTTTTTGTATGGGAAGCCAAATTCGTGAATGACAAAAATCATCTTAGTATCAGGACTTATTTCTCTTGATAATCTTGAGAAATTAAACAGATTGCAGGTCACACAACTTGATACAAATGAACTATCCGTTGTGGTCAAAATTGTAATCTCATCTTTTCTTGTAAATGCTAATTCATGAAGGAGATAGGTAATAGCTGTTCTTCCATCTTTAAAGAACAACAAATCAGAATCCGGAAAAATAGTCTTCCAGGAATCGGTTTCTTTATTGAAATCAGAAAGGCCCGATTTGTTTGAAATCATTTGCTGATATGGCAATAAGAAAATCATTGAAATTTGTAGACTAAAGTCCTTCTGAAAAAGCCAATTGCTCCAAAACTTTCCTTGAATCTGAATAGATTCTCCCTTGCAACCATTGCTGCAGTTGAAGTTCCAAAGTCAAACCATTTAAAACCTTTCTTGAGTGAGGATTTCAAAACAACAGAAATTAATAAGCTTAGAGCTTGTGTATTCTGATGTTCAGGGTCGCTACATAAGTAAAAAGAAGAATCGACCCTGTTATTTATTTTAAAATGCCCAATTGCAGCCACTGGTTTTTTTTCCAGATAAGCCACATCACAGCAAACAGAATCCGGTAACTTGTCCTGAAGCCACATCCATTCTTTTTTTGAATGAGTTGGAGCCACTCCGATTTTGTCATACGTTTTTAAAAGCACTGTCCAGAAATCAGTTATATCGGCATTCATGACGCAGACTATTCCATTTTTTTCAGCTTTACCTGCCATGTTTCTTGCACTTGAAGTAAGGATATCTGTTTCAAGGTTCGGGCTTAACGGGACAACACTTGTAATATCGGCATTACTGTTTTTAAACCCCGCTTCCAAGAGCGCAAATTGAAAAGTTTCAGAATAGAATTGGTCGTAGTGATAAGGAAGCTGAGGTACCAACTTTATTTCATGAATATGATGAGCTCTGCAATAGTTTAGAAATTCTGAAATCATATTCTTTGATTCGGAATACTCAAGGTTTTTTAAATGCAGAAATCCTCCAAATGAGGCAGCGTACGGGGATTTGGCAGCCAGATGTCCGGATGAAGAATCAATTGCCATTGGGAGGATGGCAAACAAGGAATCTCCTTTATAAACGGCAATATGGTGTTCCTGATATTTAGATTCATGATAGGAAAGAAAGTCGGGGTGGTGAAACAGCGTATCATTAATTGACTTGCCGATAAAATTTATCCATCGTGTGTAATCCTTTTCATTTTTTACAGTTAATTCTTCGATCCGGAAGTTGCCCATTTGGTCTAATTTAAAACGGGTTGAACAATGGGATGAATTTCACCTTTAATGACACACTCGCCAACTTTTAAACCCGCGGCATGCAGGTTTATTACGGGTAGAGGGCCTAAGTGAGCCAGCGTCTGGCTCATGATATTGGCCTTGCCTCTTTTGTCAGGAAAGATGCTAAACCCTGAGGACTTTACAAATATATTGTCTATATCTCCATACAGATGAACAATACCCGGACAGGTGTTCCCTGACTTTAAAATGTCAAGATCAATAATGGCATCTTTCCCAAATATAGGTTTTGATTCAGATTGCTGGCAAACAAAAATGAAGTCTGTTCCTGGAATCGCAGCCTTCAGGGTCTTGGTATCTGTAGTTTTTACTACTTTTTTTGCTCCATGATTAAGAAAAGCCTTTTGAATGACATCACCAAACTGATCATCTGACCAGATAACTATGTTATTTTGATAAACTTCATACCCTGCTTCATTTGCTATCTTAATTGCCAATGGACCACAGGCATCAAAAATTTTTAACGAAGGATGATTCTCCCAGGTGCCAGCTACCTTAATTTTATTCTTTAAGCAGGTTTCAATATCAATATCATTTTCTCTTAACTCCCAGGATTCACACATCAGGGATATCATTGTATCCCTTTTAATAATGTTGGAAATGAGTTCTTTGTTAATAGGCCTGACAAATCCCAAATTGGTTATTATATCGGCTTGATTAACATGGTGGGCCGGACGCTCATTTAATGCCCAACTGAAATTAGCTCTAAGGTTCATCAACTGTATTATATCATTGAATTCCTTTTGTATCGATAGTGCTTTACCATAAACAGAATCTTTTGACCAGATAAAAACTTTATCCGCCCCTGCAAGAGAAGCAATAATCGGAGTATAAATAAAATAACCACTTCCGGCCTCTGTAAGAATATTTAATCCTGTCAGATCGAGTTTTAAAATAGAAATTGCATCATGTATAATTGCAACTATTCTATTTACTTCTTGCTTATTCACATTAAGCTTTGGATAGAAACCATTCTTTTGTTTTTAAAATTCCTTCTTCCAGGTCAACTTTGGACTTGAACCCAAGCAGTGATTTTGCTTTTTCAACACTTGGAATCCTTAATTCCACATCCACGGAAAGAGCATCCTGAAAAATAATCTTTGAATTTGACTTTAAAACGCGCAAAACAGTTTCTGCCAGACCAAGAATTGTCGTTACAGCACGGGCATTACCTATGTTAAAGCTTTCCCCGATCGCCTCTTTTTTTGAAAGGGCCAGCATAATGCAATCAACAAAATCATCTACATAACACCAGGCCCGGATTTGTGCGCCATCGCCATTAATTATAATATCTTCCGATTTTATTGCTCTTTTAATAAATGCCTGGATTGCCCCTTCACCTGTCTGGCCCGGACCATATATATTGAATGGCCTGACTGTTACAACTGGCAGGTTGTATTTTTTATAATAAGCGTGGGATAAATGCTCTCCTGCAAGTTTACTCACAGCATAGGTCCAGCGTGCTTCACCTGCACTCCCTGACACAGTATTATCTGTTTCCGCTGATTTAAATGCATAGGATCCGAAAATTTCAGAAGTTGAAAAATCAATGAACCGATCTTTCACTTTATTGACATAAGCAGCTTCCAATGCGTTGGCAGTTCCTATCATATTGACCCGCATCGTTTTTACAGGGTCCTTTATAACTGTATCAATTCCTGCTATTCCAGCTGCATGTATTACGATATCGTTATTTTCCATGGAAGTAGTAAGATGTGGCAGATCCAGAACGTCACCTTTAATAACCCGTATATTTGGATGATGAGCGAAGGCAGAATTACTTAAGGTATCCCGGTGAAAATTGTCATAGACCGTTATTTTATTTTCATTAACAATACGTGAAATAATTGTATTGGCAATAAAGCCGGCACCACCTGTTATAAATATATTTTTCCCTTTCATATTAAAAGCAATTCATCTAATTTGCAATATAAGAATTTTTATGCCGGGTATCTGACTTCATTCCCGAGAATCGCAAGGCCTTCAGTTTTCTATTTTCCATTCTGATTCAAAGCGGACATAACATAAATTGTAATTGTAATTGAATCCTTCATTATTTTCGTCTGCAATATTTAACACATTAAAATTTAAAATATTTTCAACATACTCTATTGTCGATCCGTCCGGATAATGTATACCAATTGAGAATGAATATTGCCCTGGTTGCAATTGATTTGCAAGTCCGCAATGGATAAAATTTCTGCCTTTTTTCAATGCGCGCTCCTCCGGAGAAGTATATTTGTTCATTGCATGTACCAGATTAAGACCATCCGGTGTGCAAATCCTGATATCCAACATTACATCAGGTAAATTTTCCAATGCATTAACTTCAAAGTCCAGACACATCATTGATCTGTAATGGATCGTGTCTGTCGCAACCCCATTCTTGCCTTTTAAGACAATTTTGGTGAATTTTGCAATTCCCTTATTCGTTGAAGAAGCATCCGGAGGTATTTCTCCTGAATGCGCTGCTTTTGAAGACGCTGAAATATATTTATCAATCGCCTCATTCATCTTCCCGCTGTATATTAATTCTCCTTTGCTGATTAATAGCCCTTTACTACAAAGCGCTCTCATGGATGCCATATTATGACTCACAAATAGAATTGTACGGCCGCTTTTACTGACGTCTTCCATTTTGCCAATACATTTTTTTTGAAAATCGGCATCACCAACTGCCAAAACTTCATCTATTATCAAAATTTCGGGCTCTAAAAAAGCTGCAACTGCAAATGCAAGCCGTAGCTTCATTCCGCTGCTATAATGCTTAAGAGGGGTGTCCAGAAAAAACTCTGTTCCGCTAAAATCTACAATCTCATCAAATTTGTTTTCAATTTCTTTTTTCTTCATTCCCAGAATAGAACCATTCAAAAAGATATTTTCCCTGCCACTTAGTTCAGAATGAAAGCCAGTGCCAACTTCCAATAAACTTGCAATACGACCTCTTGAAATAATTTTTCCGGAGGAGGGTGGGGTTATTTTTGACAGTATTTTTAATAAGGTAGATTTCCCGGCTCCGTTTTTGCCAATAATACCGATACTCTCACCTGGGTAAACATCAAAACTTATACTCTTAAGAGCAAAAAAGACTTCGGAAGAAATGCGGGGTTGGAATATTGAAACTAAAGAGTCACGTAGGTTCAGGTAAGGCTTCTGACCATGCCCAATGGTAAACTTTTTAGATATATTTTTTATTTCAAGTATGGGTTTCATATACTCAGGCCAAATCAGCAAAATAGGCTTCTGTTTTTCTAAAATAATAAATTCCACATATTAAGAGCAGAAGAGATGAGAACAAACTTAGGGCAATTAAATTTGTATTCAATGGCTGGTACATGATACCTTTTCTGAAAAGTTCAATTGCAGCATACATTGGGTTAATAGCTGCAAAATAGTTGAACCAACTATTCCTGGCAATGGGTATCTGATAAAAAACGGGAGAAATAAATAACAATGCCTGCACCATAAAAGGGATAATATATCTGAAATCTCTATACTTAATGTTTAAGGCTGCAAGTAATGATCCCAAACCAAAGGAGGACAGGCTTGTAATTAAAATTCCTACTAGTGAGAAAAAGAAGAAATGAAAAAGATGGATTGAAATCTGATAATACGCGAGTAAAATAATGAACAGAATACAGGCCATGAAAAAGTCAAATAACGCAACCAATACCGAGGATATTGGAATAATTAATCTGGGAAAGTATATTTTCTTGATGATATCTGCATTACTAACCATACTAGTCCCGGCAGCGGATATACCTGTTGAAAAAAAATTCCATAGTAAAAGCCCTGAAAAGATAAAAATTGGGTAGGGCAGTGGTATAGAGGCATCATACAATTTGGTTCCCAAAAATGCATTAAAGATGAGCATCATTATCAGGGGCTGTAAAACTGCCCAGGCAAAACCTAAAACCGTCTGCTTGTATTTTATTTTAATATCCCTCCAGGTAAAAAAATAAAACAATTCCCTATACTGCCAAAGTTCGCCAAGGCCAAGGGTTAGCTTTTCTTTTGATTTTATTTCGTACTCCATAACTAATCCAGAAATCAAATATAGAGGAAAACGCAGGTTTAAATTGCCAAAAACGTTAATTTAAATAAAATTGAATAATTAGTTGTAAATTTATAATACGTAAAAGGACCTAAGATGAAAGCATTGACAGGTATTTTCATGAAAATAAGCTGCATCTTGATTGTGCTTTTATCCTTTGTTGGTCAGGCTTATGGTCAGCTTCCCAAATCAAAGCATTTGTCATATTGGTATATAGGCGATAGTGTTGTCACTTCGAGTTCAAATATAGTTGATACCCTAAAGGATAATTCTCAAAATGGAAACCCTGCAGTTCAGACTAATCTGAGTTTTCAACCGCAACAAAACAGCAGAGCTGAATTAAATAATCATAAGGTTATTTCCTTTAACGGTTCATCTGATTTTTTAACCAATTCTGCTCCCTTTGGGACTCCTTTCACTCTTTTTTTTATATCAGCACAAAATCCTGCTACCGGTGATGGCTATCAGCACATCATTGAACCGGATGGAGGTGGCAACTCCCAATGGTTGTATCATAATGGTTTTTACGAGTGGTATAATACAAATGTTCAGTCTGGTACTTTTTCGACTTCCGCTTTCCACATCATGAGTTTAACTCAACATAAAGATTCAGTTGAGTTTTATCTAGACACACTGATAAATTCCAAAAGCAATTTGAATCCGATATTGTCAGGAACCGGCTGGACTATTGGGGCTGATAATTCAAATACTCCTAATAATGAACACCTGAATGGAGATATAGCCGAAATTATTATGTACGATACATTACTCGATAAGGCTGATTTAAGTCAGGTTTATAAATACCTGAGAAACAAATACGCCACGGCAGTTAGTCTTGGCCCGGATATTACCTACGGTTTCTGTGATACTCTTAATGCCGGTAACCGGTTTGTAAACTATAAATGGTCAACAGGTGAAACAACAGCAAGTATCAGTGTCTCTAAAACAGGAACCTATTGGGTTCAGGTACAGGATGTATTTGGGTTTTCGTCCTCTGATACTATAAATGTAACCATACCTTCTGTAAATGTGATAAGGGATACAAGTATCTGCCCGGGGAATACCTTGGTTTGGAACACGAATCTTCCAAATACCTATACATTTTTATGGCAGGATGGGATCACAACAAGTTCTTTGTTTCCGATTAAAGATTCCGGAAATTATAATGTAGTGGTAAAGGATGCCAAACATTGTTCTGTTCAGGCAGGTCCTTTTCATGTCGGCCTGGATTCGTATCAGGATTCTGCGTCATTGGGTGCTTCATCAGTTAGTATGTGTGCCGGAAATTCTATAGCATTGACTAAAGGAGCCAAACAGGCAAAAAGCTATCTATGGTCTGATCTATCCACCAATCCGGACTTAAGTATACAGAATTCAGGTCAATATATGTTGACAGTTATTGATAGTAATGGCTGTATAGCAAAGGATACAATTAATGTAACGATTAATGGCAAGGCTCCTACTGCAAATTTCACACATGGCAACCATACTTGTCTGGGGGATTCAGTCAGCTTTATGGATTTATCCAATAGTAATGATTCTTCGCCAATCACTTCCTGGTTATGGAATTTTGGAGATGGTCAGAATTCTAATGACTCTACACCCAAACATTTGTATTCTCTTCCTAAGGACACCGGCTTGATAAACGTGGGATTAATGGTCACGACACTTGCTGGTTGTCCAAGCAATAATACTGTAATCAAAATGCATATTTACCCCAAGCCTAATGTTAATTTTTCCGTATCCCCAATTTGTTGCGGCTACGATGCAATTTTCACAAACATACCCGATTTAACAGCGTATCCTGCCAAAATGTATTCATGGAATTTTGCTGATACTTCAAGTGGTTTCAATAACCTAAGTAGTATTGCTGATCCTCAGCATAATTTTAATTCCCCCGGTCCTTATAATGTTAAACTTATTATTACCAACGATCATGGTTGTGCTGATTCAATAAGTAAATTGACGCTGATTGCAGATGATGAGATGCCTCAGCATAATCACATCTCGTTTTGGTACATGGGTGATAGTGTCAGGACGTCCAATTCAAATAAAATTGATACTGTAATGGACAACTCCGGAAATGGAAAGGTGGCAGTTCAAACTAATCTGAGCTTTCAACCGCTTCAAAATAGCAGGATTGAACTAAATAGTCACAATGTTATTTCTTTTAACGGTCTATCTGATTTTTTAACAAATACTGCTTCATTTGGGAACCCTCTTACACTTTTTTTTATATCGAAACAGGCAAATCCTTCTGTTGGCGATGGTTATCAGCATATTTTTGAGCCGGATGGAGGCGGCACCTCGCAATGGTGTTATTTCGGAGGGGGATATGAGTGGTTTAATACAAATGTTCAGTCCCAACCTTTCTCAACTACATCGTTTCATATTTTAAGTTTAACCCAACATAAGGATTCGGTTGTGTTTTATTTAGATACTGTAAAAAATGCATCCAGCCAATCTAACCCAATATTGTCAGGAACTGGCTGGACTATTGGCTGGAACAATAATCAAAGTCCATTGAATCACGAATATTTAAACGGGGATATAGCAGAAATAATCATGTTCGACACCCTGCTTAAAAAATCCGATATAAGCCAGGTCTATAAGTACCTTAGAAATAAATACGCACCACCAGTTGACCTTGGACCAGATATTACCTATGGCTTTTGTGATTCTCTTAAAACCGGGAACAGGTTTGTTAAATATAAATGGTCAACCGGTGATACCACAGGAAGTATCAGTGTGTCCAAAACAGGCACTTATTGGGTAAAGGTGCAGGATGTGTTTGGTTTTTCGTCCTCTGACACTATAAATGTAACCACACCCCCTTTACATGTGATAAGGGATACGAGTATTTGCCCGGGGAATATATTGATTTGGAACACACAACTTCCAAATACCTATACATTTTTATGGCAGGATGGAAAAACCACAAGTTCCTCTTTTTCGATAAAAGATTCCGGCAATTTTTATGTAGTGGTGAAGGATTCTAAACATTGTTCTGTTCAGGCCGGTCCTTTTCATGTCAGCCTGGATTCGTATCAGGATTCGGCTTCATTGGGCGCATCTGCCCTTAGTTTATGTGCCGGGAACTCTATCGCATTGACCAAAGGAGCCAAGCAGGCTAAAAGCTATTTATGGTCGGATGGATCAAGCGATTCGTCATTAATTGTTCAAAAATCAGATACTTTTAGCTTAATCGTCACGGATGTCAATGGTTGCATTGCAATGGATACCATTAAAGTAACTATTAATGGCAAAGCCCCAACGGCAAATTTCAAACCTGTAAGCCTTACTTGCGGAGGTGACTCTGTCATTTTTAATGATTTATCAAAGAGTAATGATACTTCCTCATTAGCAGCCTGGTCGTGGAATTTTGGTGATGGTCAACATTCAACTTCGTCTAGTCCAGCACATTTGTATTCATCACCTTCAGATACTGGTTTATTCATAGTGAAATTAAAAGTTACAACACTGGCTAATTGTTCAAGCAATGACACTTCCTTTAAACTTCATGTTTACCCCAAGCCCTCCAAGGTTTATTTTTCAAATACAAATCCTTGCAGTGCAGATTCAATTCAATTTACAAGTCATGCTTCCCTGCATGGATATTCTATTCAGAATTATTCCTGGAATTTTGGCAATGGTTCAGCAGACACCAGTATTAACATCAAACCATACCATAAATTCCCCGGCGTTAATACGGACAGTGTTAAATTGATTTTAACCAATGACCATGGATGCAAGGGAGATACTACCATTGCAATAACTATAAACCCCTCTCCGGTTGCAGGTTTTTATATGCCAAAAATAGCATGTGATTCCCTGGCAATTTCTTTGGTGGATAGCACTACCTCTGTTGGTTTCCTGAATGCTACCGTTTATTACGGGGATGGCAGTAAGGGATTTTCCAATCCACTTACCCCTCATACCTATGCCTTGCCAAATGTATATCAGGTGAAGTATATCATCAAAGACTTTAATGGTTGCTCCGATACTTTTAGGGTAAAGCTGCCAGTTTACAGTAAACCCATTGCCAATTTCAGCATTACTCCCCCATACTGTGTAAATTCACCTATTAATTTTCTGGATAATTCCAAAGTAATTGACACCGTCATTGCAGCTGACAACAACGACATTGATAAATGGAACTGGACTTTTGATACTTCGATTACATCGGTGTCCAAAAATCCGACATTGAACTTCATTCGCACCGGCACTAATCAAAGTGCGAAACTGAAAGTAACTTCCGCACATGGCTGTGTTGATTCCCTGACAAAATTTTTCCCTGTATTCGCCAAACCTTCAGCTGCATTTACGCTCAGTCCGCTTTATGGAAGCCCCCCTTTGTTGGTATCATTTACACAAACAGATATAACCAAAACAAATACGTATTCATGGAATTTTGGGGATAATTCGGCGCCTGATAGTGCCATCAATCCAACACATATTTATCCAGATTCCAATAAATATTTTGTTACACTCATGGTTACAGATACAAATGGTTGTTCTTTTACATCTCCTAAGTCGACTGTTGAAGTGACGAATGCCTTTTACGATGTCGTATTGACAAATGTGACGGCTTATATTGACGCAGATTATTTCATTCATACTACTATTAGTTTTTATAATAATTCCAACAGGCCATTGACGGTTGCTGATTTTGTTGTTGACATTGAAAACGATCCTGGATTTATGGAAGAGTGGGATGGTAACCTGGCCCCCGGGCAAAGCGTATTAAATTATCCGTTGAAAACTACTCCGAGACTCAACCCTTCTTATGAACATACTTTTGTCTGTGTCACAGCCAGAAGGCCTGATGGGTTTACAGATGCAAACCTTGGCAATGATAAGATGTGTTACTCTCTAAATAACAATCAGTTTGGATTGCCGGATCCAAACCCTAATCCAACAATGAGTACTATAAACCTACCCTTTGTTATTCCTGCGGATGGCACTGTGGGTATTGCTGTCTTTGATAAATTAGGGAAACTGATATTCAACAATTCTAACTATTCTGCCAGTAAAGGTTACAATAATGTCGTATTTTATGCAAACAGTCTCGCTCAGGGAATGTACACCTACAGGATCACTTATAAAACCAATCAGGGGGTTAAGAAGTTTATTAAGATTGGGAATTAATCTTAAATGCAGAAAGCCCTACCTGAAATATCAATCGTTGTTCCGCTTTTCAATGAAGCATCTTTATTCAATTTGCTGATTGAGCGACTGAATAAAGTGATTGAAAAGGCAGATTTTCCAATTGAAGTTATTCTTGTAGACGATGGTAGTTCAGACAATACAGCAACTCTAATACGGGCTTTAAGTCTTGGTAATCCACATTTTAAGGGAGTTCTTCTTTCCAGAAATTTTGGCCATCAGGTTGCTGTAAGTGCGGGAATTGCAAATAGTACGGCGACTAAAGCGCTTTTGATAATTGACGGAGACTTGCAGGATCCCCCGGAATTGCTTTTTCAGTTTTATTCTAAATTAAAGGAAGGATATGATGTTGTTTATGCAATTCGAAAGAAAAGAAAAGAAAAATTTATTAAAAGATTAAGCTATTATTTCTTTTATCGTTTACAGCAGAAGATTACAAATATTAATGTTCAGATTGACAGCGGGGATTTTTGCATAATGAGTGCAAGAGTGGCTGGAATTATAATGAAAATGCCTGAACAAAGCAGGTACTTGAGAGGGTTAAGGTCCTGGGTAGGTTTTAAACAGGTTGGAATTGAGTACGAGCGGGAGGAACGCGCTTCCGGTAATTCTAAATACAGTTTTAAAATGCTGCTCAAACTTGCATACAATGGAATTTTCAATTTCAGTGAGTTGCCTGTAAAATTTATTACTTCTCTGGGACTTTATTCCATTCTTTTGGGACTTATCTATCTTTCCTATTCAGTTTACCGAAAATATGTTTATCATGATGCTCCGAAAGGGTTTGCGGGTTTATTATCTGCGATAATAATGTTTAGTGGTGCACAGCTGCTGTCTATTGGGATTTTGGGTGAATATATCATCCGGATATTTATGCAAAGTAAAGGCCGGCCCCTTTATGTAATCAGTGAAATAATTGAGAATTGCGAATTGAAAAAGAGTAATGATACAACAGCCTGAAATTGAATATATTTCAAAACCGGCTTCTGTGTCAATGGCTGATGCCTGGTTCGAAATAGCTACAGAAGAGCATTTCTGGATTCAGATGAGGTTTTTAGCTATTCAAAAATTATTTTCGAAGTATTTGCCTGATAAGGGTACCTTTTTTGAAATTGGTTGTGGCAACTGCATTTTCAGAGATCAGGTTGAAAACAACCTGAATATTTCAATAGATGCTTGTGATCTGTATGAATTCGCCCTGAAAAAGGCAAAAAAGGGTAGGGGCAGATTAATGGTTTACGATATTATGGAACAAAACCCTTCCTTATTGCACAAATATGACGGGGTGTTTTTGATGGATGTTGTAGAGCATATAAAAGATGATGTTTCTTTTCTGAAAGCCGCTGCCAATTATGTTAAACCTGGAGGACTAATTGTAATTAATGTGCCGGCTTTAATGAGCCATTATGGGAAATACGATATTGAAGTAGGGCATTACCGCAGGTATAATTTCAAGATGATGAGAACCTTATTCAAGGAGGCCAGATTGGAAATCATTGAAATGGATTATTGGTTTGCATTTCTTTTGCCCTTGCTTGTCATTCGCAATTTTTTATTAAGGTTTAAGAAAAAGGAAGAAATTATTTCCACTGGATTTGCTCCTCCCGGGCCTTTTGCGAATAAAATTTTGCATGGATTAAAGAATCTGGAGTTGATGTTAGGAATCCCCTTTAAAAAAATTACTGGCAGTTCGCTTTTGGTAATTGGCAGGGTTCAGGAAATACACTAAATAGTATTATGGGGGGCTATTTCCTTGCCACAATTATGCATTATAAACTTAAGCAGATCTTTCATCAACTCTTTTGAGTGTCTTCACAATATATTCAAAATCTTCCTTTACCATTTTGTTATGAAGTGGAATTGCCATAGAATATTCATTGGCTGCAAAAGCTCCAGGATATTCTTCCGGCTTAATTTGGAATTTATTGGCATAATACCCAAGCATATGAACAGCATGTGTGCCTGGGCGGGTACTGATTCCATGTTTATGAAGTACGTCCATTATTTCATTGCGTTTCAAGGGAGATTTTCCTTCATCCACATTCAAGACATATGATTGCCATCCGTGTTTATATCCGACAGGAATAACAGGAGTCTCCAGCCAGGGTATAGAAGATAGTTCGTTTGTATAGTATTCTGCCCATTTTTGACGTTCATGGATGAAGTTGTCCATTTTTTTTAGCTGAACTATTCCAATTGCGCCCTGAATATCCGTCATGCGGTAATTATAACCGAGAATATTAAATTCCGGAAGAATATAGGGTCTGGCGCCTTTGTGCCGCTGTTCTTCAGAAACAGATGCGCCATGATTACGTAGTTTAGTCATCCGCTCAGCCAGCTCAGGCTCATCAGTTGTAAGCATTCCGCCTTCTCCGGTTGTAATAGACTTACGGGGATGAAACGAAAAGCATCCAATATTTCCAAAACTCCCTGCAGGCCTGTCTTTAATACCTGCCCCAGCAGCACAAGCTCCATCTTCTATCATTTTTAAGTGTGGAACAATTCTATTTATTTCATCCATATTGGCACATAGTCCAAATAAATGCACGGGAATAATAGCTTTGGTTCTTGAGCTGATTTTTTTTTCGATCTCCTTCGGGTTAATATTAAACGATCGCCTGTCAATATCTACGAAAATCGGTCTGGCTCCGCAATAAAGCACAGCGTTTGCCGTAGAAACCCATGTAAACGCAGGAACCAAAACTTCATCCCCGGGTCCTATGTCCAAAGCCAATAGGGCCAAATGCAACGCAGTTGTGCAATTAGAAACAGCGACAGCATGTTTTACTTTATGACGCAAGGCAAATAACCTTTCAAATTCAGCTACTTTTGGTCCCTGAGTGACCCAACCTGAAAAGATGGGCTCTTTTGCTGCTTCCCACTCTTCGTTTCCCATGGAGGGGAGGGATATTGGGATCGTTCGTTTTTCCATTTAAGTAAATGTAAATAATATTTCAACAGAAGATTTATTGGGCATAAGATTACCAAATGGCTTTCTCAGACACATGTATAAATTTCCTCAAATCACCTCCCGCTTTTTCATTCATTTCCCGCTCAAAATAATCATGCTCCGAATCATACCTCATAAACTCCATAAAAAAAGCATTTTTACTGATAATAACATTCCTGCTTATTTTCAAGTATCGGGCATAATCATTTAATTTTAAGTTGCTGACTCCCCAGACAACCCGGATCAGAACTTTTTCTTTAAGAGCAATTTTTTCAGCCGGACTTTGTCCGGGCGAAAAAGATTTGTAAAGGCTATCAAGCTCACTCAGACTTTTCAGCATATACCTGTTATACAACAACTCATCCTCCTGCTGATGCAGGTAGCTGACATACTCTTTAGAACTAAGTCCGTACTTTGACAGAAGAAATTTCTTCGCACCTGTTTCACCCACAAAATTGGCCAGGTTCTCATTGTGCTGAATCTGGTCCTTGATGAAAATGGTGGAATGTGTAAGTTCATGTATGATAAGTTCTGCAAGATTCCCCTCACTCTGGTAGATCATATTTGAAAGAATAGGGTCTTTAAACCAACCTAAGGTGGACCAGCCGCTTGTTGTGCCAAGCCGGGTGTCATACCCATCTTCCCTGAGCCGGTATTGTTCGTCTCTGGCTTCTTCTTTATTGAAGAAGCCTTTGTAGGGCACAGAACCTATTATGGGGAATTTCCATGCTTTTACCTTTAGTTCGAAAGGCTCACAGGCGCTTATAACCCAAATAGCAGGTTGCTGCCCCTGATCATAAAAAGTTGTGTAATTGACAGAATTCTTCAAGCCCAGGCTATCAATGGCGTATTTCCTGATTTCCTGAATCAGCAGGAGTTTGGATTTTAGTGTGTCATTTAGAGCCGGGTCTTTTAAACATTCCTCCATTGGCCGGGCATTCCAGACTATATGAAGTTGGCCTTTTCCCATTTTCAGCCCGTAAATTACCAGTTGATTATAGTACATCAATATCCCTGCAAAGAATATCAGGCAGGTGTCAAACAAAATTTTTAATGTATTTTTAAGCGGCATAAATTCACATCAAGATATGTTTTTTTTATTTTCTAAACTGCTTGCGTTCCTTATTAACCCCGGAATTTGGTTAATTGGGCTTTTGATTTACGCCTGGCTTGGCAAAGTCGAGTACCTTAAAAAGAGAGTTTTTAAAACGGCCCTGATTATTTTACTGGTTTTTTCAAACCCATTCTTATACTATGAAGCCATACAGTTATGGGAGCTGCCCGCGGTTGCGTTAAAAAACCTGGATGTCTATGATGCCGGTATTGTATTGGGTACAGTAGCTAAATATGACTCAACATTGGACAGGACGCAGTTTGAGCAGGGAGGTGATCGTTTATTTCAGGGAGTGGAATTGTATGAGAAAGGAAAGATTAAGCGCATCATCTATTCCGGAGGCTCAGGAAGTGTACTTCACCAGGATGAAAAGGATGGTCTGTTCATCAAACAGTTTTTGATAACGATTGGAATTCCTGAAAAGGACATATTCATTGAAAACGAATCCCACAATACCCACGAAAATGCTGCTTTTGCAAAACCTGTTTTAGCTGCCGTCGCTCCCAATGGAAGGTATTTATTAATTACCTCTGCGTATCACATGAGAAGATCCCTGGCCTGCTTTAAAAAGGAAGGAATTCCCGTCGACCCCTATTGTGTGGACCGCTCCGTTCGCCATAAAAAATTTGATCTGAATGATTATATTGTACCGGATATTACAATTCTGGACGGATGGTATGCATTATTCCACGAACTGACAGGATATTTGACCTATAAAATCGCAGGCTATATTTAAAACAGCAGGTTGTATTTAAAACAGCAGGCTATATCTGCAGAAGCTGCTCTTCCAACGCCTTTATTTTTGCTTCCGCGTCTGCTAATTTTTGCCTTTCCATCTGGATAATTTCCGCCTTTGCATTAGCTACAAATCGCTCGTTGGCTAATTTGGATTGGACGGATTTTAAAAAGCCCTGATTATAGGACAGTTCTTTGTTGAGCCTTTCTTTTTCAGCTTTGACATCAATGACTGAAGAAAAGGGTATGCTGCATTCCATTTGCTTCACTACAAAAGAAATGCTGTTTTTTGATTTTTGCTCACCGTATTCAATTGTGCTTAGATTACACAATTTTTTTACCAGGCTTTCCCAGCTGTTGATTGCATTCTGATTTTCAGTTCTGATAGTTAAACTAAGTGCCTCCTTGGGTGAGATGTTTCTTTCATTCCGAACGTTACGGACAGTGCTAATCAATTCGCTTATTTCTGCAAATTCAATTAACCTCTCATTATGCGCTCTTTTTACCTGAGGCCATTCAGTAATAAGTATACACTCCATCTCTTTGCGTTCTTTCGTCAGATGCCAGATCTCTTCTGTAATAAATGGCATGAAGGGATGCAATACCTTTAAAATATTCTCAAAAAATACTATAGTACTGTCATAGGTAGTCTGGTCAATAGGTTTACTTTGCCCGTCTACGAATTCGGGTTTGATCATTTCCAGATACCAGGCGCAAAAATCATCCCAAACTAATTTATACTGGCACATCAAAACCTCACTCATCCTATATTTACTGTAATGATTATTAAGTAGTTCCAGCTGTTCGTTAAAGCGTTCATTAAACCATTCAGTAGCAACTTTATTGGGTAGGGACTGGGGCATATTTTTATCCGTTTTCCAGCCTTTAATCAAACGAAATGCATTCCAGATTTTATTAGAGAAATTACGGCCCTGCTCACAGAGAGATTCATCAAAAAGCAAATCATTTCCGGCAGGGGAGGAGAGGAGCATTCCGACCCTTACTCCATCAGCACCATACTTTTCAATCAGGTCGAGGGGATTCGGAGAATTGCCCAAAGATTTAGACATTTTTCTTCCCAGCTTATCTCTGACAATTCCTGTCAGATAAACATGGGAGAAAGGCTTCGCACCTCTATACTCATAACCTGCAATGATCATTCTGGCTACCCAAAAGAAAAGTATTTCAGGTGCAGTTATCAGATCATTTGTCGGATAGTAATATTTTATATCCGGGTTCTCAGGGTTTCTGAACCCATCAAAAACACTGATTGGCCATAACCAGGAAGAGAACCATGTATCTAATACGTCTTCATCCTGACGTATGGAGTCAATGTTGCAGTGATGATGCTTCGTTTTGAATTGAATGATGGCTTCTTCCCTTGTTTTTGCGATTACGGTATTACCCTGATCATCGTACCATGCAGGAATGCGCTGCCCCCACCAAAGCTGTCTGGAGATACACCAGTCGTGCACATTCTCCATCCAGTGTTTGTAGGTATTAATGAATTTATCAGGAATTAATTTTATTTCCCCGTTCAACACATTCTCCAAGGCAGGTTTGGATAACTCTTCCATTTTCAGAAACCATTGCATGGAGAGCTTAGGTTCAATCACAGAATCTGTTCTTTCGCTGTAGCCAACTTTGTTTTTTATTTCTTCCACCTTAACAAGCAGCCCCAACTCTTCCAGTTCTTTAACAATTTTCTTTCGGGCAATAAAGCGATCTTCTCCTATGAAAAATTTTGCAGCTTCCGACATTGTTCCATCAGGAGCCAGAATGTCAATTACCTCCAGATTATGCTTCTGGCCAAGGCGATAGTCATTGATATCATGGGCCGGAGTCACTTTCAATGCCCCTGTTCCGAATGCAATGTCGATATAATCATCAAAAATGACCGGCACAGAACGGTTTACTAATGGAACAATAACTTTTCTCCCCTTTAGGTTAGTATAACGTTCATCATCCGGATGAACACAGATTGCTGTATCGCCTAAAATGGTTTCGGGACGGGTAGTAGCTATCGTAATCCATTCTTCCTGAGTACTTCCGTTTTGTACCCCAATGGAATTTCCCTTTTCAATTTTATAGCGAACATAAAAGAGTTTTGAATTGACTTCTCTATGAATGACCTCCTCATCCGATACCGCTGTTAATCCTTTCGGGTCCCAGTTCACCATCCTGACTCCCCTGTAAATATGACCTTTCTTATGTAAGTCAATAAATACATCAATCACGGCTTCACTCAGGCCAGGATCCATCGTGAAACTTGTCCGGTCCCAGTCACAGGAAGCGCCTAATTTTTTGAGTTGCTCAAGAATGATCCCTCCATATTTTTCTTTCCATTCCCAGGCATGTTCCAGGAATTTTTCCCTGCTGAGATCAGATTTATTAACGCCTTTTTCTTTCAGCATCGCCACAACTTTTGCTTCGGTAGCAATGGAAGCATGGTCGGTTCCCGGAACCCAGCAGGCATTCTTTCCCATCATCCGGGCCCTTCGAACCAACACATCCTGAATGGTGTTGTTAAGCATATGGCCCATGTGAAGGACACCTGTAACATTTGGAGGGGGAATAACTACTGTATAGGGTTCACGACCATCGGGTTGTGATTTAAAAAATTTGTGTTTTAACCAATAGCTGTACCATTTGTCTTCCGTGCTTATTGGGTCATACGTTTTAGGGATTTCCATAGTATTTGCTTGCAGCCTTATCTCTGGAGCGGAAAACCGGATTCGAACCGGCGACCCTCAGCTTGGGAAGCTGATGCTCTACCAACTGAGCTATTTCCGCTTGAATTTCATTTGTAAAACTACTAAATTATGGCATGATTTTCGACGATCTGTTTGTGAAGAATTTTTATTACTTTTGGGAGTTAAAAAAATAAATCATGAAGGCAATAGTACTATCATTATCCGTTTTGTTTCTTGGATTCGCAAAACTTCATGCACAGGAAGCTACGCCTCCTGTCAACCCGAATGCCCCGGAGATTGTTTTTGAGTCAGAGATACACGATTTTGGTACTTTAAAGCAGGGAACTGATTGCGCTACGGAATTTAAGTTTAAGAACACAGGTAAAGAGCCTCTGGTTATTACCAATGCACAGGCTTCCTGTGGCTGTACTGTGCCCCAGCCTCCAAAGGACCCTATTAAACCGGGAGAAACAGGAGTGATCAAAGTTAAATATGATTCCAATCGTGTGGGACCATTTGAGAAAACAATTACTGTTACCTCAAATGCAAAAACCCAACAAAAGGTTTTAAGAATAAAGGGTAAAATTGAAGCCAAACCGGTGGAAGAACAATTTCCATCCAATGGAATCAATAAAAGTGGCATACCTTTTGAGGGTAAGTAAATAAACAAAAACTATAAAAAACACAGACAATGAAAAAAGTTATCTTATCAATGGGATTTATGTTAGGAATGGCGCTTATGGGTCAACTAAAGGCTCAGCCTGGTGTGACTCCTGATCCAAGCAACCCAAATGCGGCTGATATTGTATTTGAGACGGAATTGGTTGATTACGGGACGATCGAACACAATGCGGACGGAAACCGTGAGTTTAAATTCAAGAATACAGGAAAAGAACCATTAATCATATCCAATTGTACAGGATCATGCGGATGTACTGTTCCTACCTGGCCAAAAGAACCAATCAAACCAGGAGAAACGCAGTCTATCAAAGTTCACTATGCAACTGACCGTGTTGGTGCTTTTGAAAAGACTGTAACAGTTACTTCAAATGCAAAATCTGCAACTAAGGTATTGAAAATTAAGGGGAATGTGAAGCCTGATCCTGCTTCAACCACGCCGGGTGCTCCTGGAACTGCTACTCCTGCCGGAACTGCTCCAACAACTACTCCTGCTCCTCCAAAGAAGTAACAGGAATGATGTTTGTAAGGCCCCTCTGACAAAACAGGGGGGCTTTTTTTTTAATAAATATCAATCACAATTTTTTTTACCTTCCACTCAGAATTTAATATATCATGTACCTATGCCAAAAGTTTCAATAAAAGGTTCCTCCATGCCGGCTTCCCCCATTCGCAAGCTGGTGCCCTATGCCGAAAAGGCTAAAAAAGCAGGAAGGATTGTTTATCATTTGAATATCGGTCAGCCGGATATTGAAACCCCGGAAGTTATGTTGAATGCCATAAAAACGGCAACAATTAAGACTATTGAATATTCCCATTCTGCCGGAAATGATTCCTATCGCAGAAAATTGGTTGGTTATTACAAGGCCTGTAACATTGGAATTGACCCGGAAAAGGATATTATTATTACTACCGGTGGCTCGGAAGCTCTGCTTATAGCCATGATGTCTTGCTTTGATCCCGGAGATGAAGTAATTATACCTGAACCATTTTATGCCAATTACAATGGTTTTGCAAATGCTGCTGATGTCATTGTAAAGCCCGTGCGTTCTTATATTGAAACCGGTTTTTCTTTGCCGGCTATTGCTGAATTTGAAAAGCGTATTAATCCGAAAACAAGAGGTATAATTATTTGCAACCCTGGTAATCCCACGGGATGTTTATACACCAGAGCTGAATTGGAATTGTTGAAAGCATTGGTTTTGAAATATGATTTGTTTTTGCTGGCAGATGAGGTCTACAGAGAATTTTGTTACGATGGAAAGGAGTTTGTTTCCGTGATGCATTTAGCCGGAATTGAAAGCAATGTTGTGCTGCTCGATTCCATCTCTAAGCGCTACAGTGCCTGTGGAGCAAGAATTGGAGCCTTGATTTCTAAAAACAGTGATGTTATGAATGCGGCTTTGCGTTTTGCCCAGGCGCGTCTGAGCCCCCCAACCTATGGACAGATAGGAGCAGAGGCGGCTATTGATACACCTGCGGAGTATTTCAGGAAAGTGAAGGAAGAATACATTGAACGCAGAGATTATGTAGTTGAAACACTTAATAAAATGGAAGGTGTCCTCTGCCCAAAACCAAGCGGTGCTTTTTATTGCATTGCCCGTTTGCCAATAGACGATGCAGATAAATTTTGTCAGTGGCTGCTCGAATCATTTAATCATAACAATCAGACTGTCATGCTTGCTCCTGCAACTGGATTTTACTCCACTCCGGGAGCCGGCATTAACGAAGTCCGCATTGCCTATGTGCTTAAAAAGGAATCCCTAAAGAAAGCCCTGGAATGCCTTGAAGTGGGGTTAAAGGTGTATAATAAAAATTAAAAGGACAGAAACTTCAACCTCTTCTTATTGCATTTTGATCTGGTGAAATAGCCCAAATCAAAGGAGATTTCCAACATTAGCCTTACAGTTAAGGGATTTGTGGATGCATAGGAAGCTGTTGCGTTTTTATAGAAGGGTTCATTCAAGGGAAAGGACCGATCCTGGGATTTTCCGCCAAGATCACTTATTATATCAGTAAAGGAATAGCTGGCACGAACTCCGGCCATTATACTGATATTGTCGTTTCCTAAAAAGTTGGCTCCAAAACCAAAAATGCCAGAAAAATAATTCGGTGTAAGAAGTTTACCTGCATTGGCAGATCCGCTAACAGAATTTGATTCAACTGCACTTTGAACAAGGGATACCTCAGGCCCTATCTCCATATACGAGCCATTTACGAAATTACGGTATAACAAAGCCAGGTCGAGCGTGGAAAACGAGATTGTCTTATTCCAGTGGAGTGAGTCACTTTTAACACTGTATTGCTGGTTAAATCCTGAATAAAGCACTTCGAGGTTCACAGATCTCTTTTCATTAAAATTTCCGCCAATCCGGCCACCAAAGGAAGGGCCGAAGGAAAATTCAGAGTCAACATTTTTGTCGTTCAGGATATTTTGATTTATCAGCAGATTGAGTCCATATCCTCCTTTCACTCCTATGTCAAAGTAGAATTTTGAATCTGATTGGCTGACACAGGGGAAAGTAATAAGTACAGAGGCAACCAAGAATAGTGTCAGTTTCATTTATTTTTTTTGGATACCAAATGTATGAAAAGCAAGGACACCATCTTCGTTATCACAAAAAAATCAGCGTATATTTGAAAATAAAAACGTTATGAAGTTGTTAGAGGGAAAAGTTGTTCTTGTCACCGGTGCTTCAAGAGGTATAGGCCGGGGTATTGCGCTCAAACTTACGGAGGAGGGTGCTCATATAGCCTTCACCTACTTAGCCTCGGCTGAAAAGGGATTGGAATTGGAAAAGGAGCTTTTGGCAAAAGGAGTAAAGGCAAAGGGATATCAATCGGATGCCGCTGATTTTAAGGCGGCAGATACCTTAATCACGGATGTGGTTGCGGCTTTCGGAACAATTGATGTCCTGGTGAACAATGCTGGCATTACGCGTGATACACTTTTGATGCGTATGTCAGAAGAACAATGGGACACGGTCATTAAAGCCAACCTGAAATCTGTTTTCAATATGACCAAAGCAGTACAACGTCCAATGTTGAAACAGCGCAAAGGCAGCATCATTAACATGAGCTCCATTGTTGGAATAAAGGGGAACCCGGGGCAGGCCAACTATTCTGCTTCAAAAGCAGGTATTATTGGTTTTACAAAATCCGTGGCGCTTGAACTTGGTTCACGCAATATCCGCTGCAATGCCATTGCACCTGGATTTATTGAAACAGAGATGACGGATAAACTGGATCCTAAATCGGTTGAACAATGGCGTCAGGCCATTCCGCTTAAGCGTGGAGGGACAGCAGAAGATGTGGCTAACCTGACTCTTTTTCTCGCATCCGATCTTTCATCTTATATAACCGGACAGACGATAAATGTCTGTGGAGGCATGCTTACGTGATTTTAACACCATGAATAAATACATTATTGAGTTCATCGGTACTTTTTTTCTGACACTGACGTATGCATTTACCGGTAACCCGCTCGCGATTGGGGCTGTTTTTGCATCCCTGATCTATATGGGCTCAGGAGTCTCCGGAGGTCATTTTAATCCGGCGACAACGATTGCTGTCTGGATACAGAAGAAATTAATTTTTCGCGAAGCCGGAGCTTATGTTTTAGCGCAGCTTTCGGGAGCAGTCCTTGCTTCACTTGTCTATCATTTGCTTTATGGCAAAACCCGCGTATTCTTTCTTTCTCCTGACAGGAGTATAAATATTCTGAAACCCTTATTTATAGAGGGACTGTTTACGTTCGCTTTAGTACTTATTATACTTTATACTTCTGTGGCAAAAAGAGCTGCAGGAGCTCAATATTCAGGGCTGGCGATTGGACTGGTACTTGTCGGGCTGGGCTATGCGGGCGCCAACATTTCAGGTGGGGCATTTAATCCTGCGGTTGGGTTTATCCCGATCTTTATGGAAACCTTTTTAGGGGTTTGTCAGTGCCACCCCATGAGTTTTGCCTGGATTTATTTGGCAGGACCTGTTTCAGGATCTCTAGCGGCTGCTGTATTATTCCGTTTTATTCTTAAGGAAGAAGTTTAGCCTTGTTCCAGTATACGTCCATTTCAGTCAGTGTCATCTGATCCAGCTTTTTGCCATCCAAAGCCGCCTGGCTTTCCAGGAACTGAAAACGTTTTATGAATTTTTTATTGGTTTTTTCCAGGGCATCTTCCGGGTTGGCATTCATAAAGCGTGCATAATTGATAAGCGAGAAAAACACATCTCCGAGTTCATCTTCAATTTTTTCCTGTGACGCTTTATTTTCAACTTCTGTTTTAAACTCAGCTAATTCCTCATTGACCTTGTCCCAAACCTGTTCCGGATTATCCCAGTCAAACCCTACCGCTCTTGCCTTTTCCTGTATGCGTGAGGCTTTCACCATTGCAGGTAAGGAAACCGGAACCCCTGATAGAACAGATTTATTGCCTTCCTTTAACTTCAGTTTTTCCCAGTTCTTTTTCACCTCTTCCGGGCTATCTGCCTTTACATCGCCATATATGTGAGGATGCCGGTGAATTAATTTTTCACAGAGGGAGTCCATAACATCCGCTATGTCGAATTCTCCGGTTTCAGAAGCAATCCGGGCATAGAAAACGATATGTAATAAAACATCTCCAAGCTCCTTTTTAATATTTCCGAGGTCTTTATCAAGTATTGCATCTGTCAGCTCATAAGTCTCTTCAATGGTCAGGTGGCGCAGGCTTTCCATGGTTTGTTTTTTGTCCCAGGGGCATTTTTCACGTAACTCATCCATAACGGTTAACAAACGCTCAAATGCTTTCAATTTTCTTTCCATAAGTAGTTTCTGGTAGTGAGTTTATAATAGGCAAATTTATCTTGTTTGGTCAATTGCAGCAGGCTTTCCTCCATGGGTTTTATTTCATCCATTTCAATGGGTATGATGACCTCATTTTTAGTGTCGATCATTCCATATTTCCCGTCTTTCATTACAATTGCTGTTCCACCGCTAAAGTCTCCCGCTTCCTCATATTCAAAGGGAATACTGTTCTTGCCATTCATATCAATAAATCCAAATTTGCCATTCTTTTTGACACAAGCGAATCCTTCCTTAAAAAATCCAGCCAGTTCGTAATGGCATTGAATCTGAAGTTTCAGTTTCTTGTCAATATAACCCCATTTCCCTTTTTTCTCAACCGCCGCATAATCTTCAGAAAAGATATTGATCGCTTCAAAGTCCTTTGGGATGATCAGTTTGCCGGTCGTGTCAATTAACCCCTGTTTCCTGTTTTTTTCTGCTTTAAACAGGCCTTCTTTAAACCCCTCTGCAAGACTCACGTTGTTTGAATAATCGTATTCGATTGGAATGCGCATCTTTCCACTTCTGTCAATAAAGCCATATTTTCCTTCCATTACGACAAGGCACCTGTTTCCGGAAAACCTGTTCATTTTTTCGAATTCACATGCCGTTAATAATTCTCCTTTTGAATTGATTAATCCATACTTTCCATCTTGCTTAACTCTTGCCAATCCGGTTTCAAAGTTCTCCACCCACTCATATTTACAAGGAATA
>JABDEY010000020.1 GCA_013286805.1 Bacteroidota bacterium
TTACTTCCTTATTGTAAATCCTTTTCGCCCTGTTCAAATGGGTCAGGGACATTATTCCGTTTGTAATAATGTCGCATGCTCCGGCAATGGTGATAGCGGCAAAGGCAATTGTAAAACTGTTTTTCCGGCTGTCGTTTATCGCATTGGAGACGATTGCTGCGACGAATGTTCCCGTAAAGACAATTATGTGCCGGTGATACCTGTCCACAATGCTATAGTATTTATCCAATTGAAAAGATGATTCCTTGTACATAGCTAATCTGGAAAAACAAACATCCTTCGTGATTCTGTTCTCTCCCATCAGCATTAAATTATATCCGGAAAGGTACCTAATCCTGATTTTCAAAGAATCGCATTTATGGGGGGAAGTATATTTCAGTGTATCATGGGCTAAACGATAGTATTCCTCATTCTGGGCAAAAAGATGCTGTGCGCAAACAATTGCGGAGAGGAGAATCATGTTTAGCCAAATTTTTTTTTTCACGCGGAGGATTTTAATAAAATCCGTTCTATAAAGCAATTTGTACTAAAACTACGTGAATTTAAGGAAATTCAGTTTACAACAATAAGAAGAGCATAATACTCACGATTGAAGATATTATTCATAAATTGGAGGTTACAAACCTTCTCCTTATGATAAAATATTCAGGAATCCTTTTGATTCTGCTTTTTACTTCAGGCTCTTTTTCCCAGAGCGTATATGCTCCTCTAAACAGTGATTACTATAATTTAATTGACAGGATCGATGTCAAGGATAATTCCGGAACGGTTTTTAGCTCTGTAAAACCCTATCTGAGAATAGATATTGCTATGTTGGCAACGGCCGTTTCCAAAGATACGCTGATACACTTATCAAGAGTCGACAAGAGGAATCTGGACTACCTCCGGGAGGATAACTGGGAATGGTGCCGGGGAAAAGATTCGGTTAAAAGCAGAAAGCCTTTGTTGGGAGGACTGTACCGGAAAAATAACGCATTCTTTGCAATAGATAATAAGGATTTTTTACTGCAGATAAACCCTGTGGCTTATTTTTCTTACGGGAAAGATATGCCCCAATCGGGTCAAACCACTACCACGTATATCAATACAAGAGGCTTTGAGCTAAGAGGCTTGATTGATAACAAAATTGGTTTTTATACCTTCCTTACTGACAACCAGGCCGCTTTCCCTGAATATGTAAATACCCGGATAAATAGTTCGGGCGTGATTCCGGGAGTCAGTTCAGGTGTAATTCCGGGCGAGAATTTCTGGCAAAGATTCAAAACAAACGGGTATGATTTTTATACTGCCAATGGCTATATTGATTTTAAAATCACCAAACACATCAGCACTCAGTTTGGCCAGGACAAAAATTTCATGGGAGATGGTTATCGTTCGCTTATGTTATCCGATTTTTCCAGTAACTACCTGTTCTGGAAGGTAGATACAAAAATCGGCAGGCTGGAATACGTTAATCTGTTTGCACAAATGACTGCTGACCCCTCAAGTAATTCAGGTGGGACACTCGGTGATGTTTTTTATCCGCGAAAATACATGGCACTCCATTATTTAAATTTAAAGGTTTCAGGAAAATTTACCTTAGGGCTGTTTGAATCTGAAACTTTTGGAAATACAGATTCCCTCCATAACAGGGGGTTTGATCCTACGTACCTGAATCCGGTTATTTTTTACAATGCTGTGGAAAATGGACTTGGCGCTCCCGACAAGGACCACATCGGCATAAACTGGAAGTGGAATTTTCTGCATCACTTTTCGCTGTATGGAACGATCCTTCTGGATGAATTTAATATTTCCGAACTCAGAGCAGGTACCGGCTGGTGGGGAAATAAACAAGCTGGTCAGTTGGGCTTAAAATACATTGATGTGTTGGGAATTCCTAACCTGGATATACAATTGGAAGGAAATGCAGTTCCACCTTATACCTATGAGACCTATTCGTTCTCCAAAGTGACAAACTACTCCTATTTTGCGAATTATTCAAATTATGGGCAGCCGCTGGCTGATCCGAATGGTGCAAACTTTTATGAGGGCATAGGAATACTGCGTTATCAGCCATTTTACAGGTTTTCCTTCACGGGCAAATTAATTTACACAATTATCGGATTGGATCCGCCTCCGGGAGATGCCCCCCTGAACTATGGCAGTAATGTAATGCTGCCTAATACTACACATGTAAATGAGTATGGAAATTATATAACACAGGGAGTCAAAACAACTATTATGTATGGCAGCTTTACCGCTTCTTGCCAGCTTGCCCATAATATGTTCATTGACCTCACAGCTATCATCAGGCAGGAGAATAGTGCCGGCAAAAACCAAACATTTAATCAGCCAGTAAGTAATACCTATTACAACAGTTCTGAAAATATATTTTCCGTTTCCTTCAGGTGGAATATTGCCCAAAGGCTGCAGGAGTTTTAGACTTTTTTGATTTCCTTTACTTTAATGCTTTTAGCGGCCTCCATCATTTTCAGAATAGCAGCTTCTGAAAAGGCGTCTCCGTCTTTCAGGTCTTCAATTACATAGCTGTCCTTACCAGCCTTTACAATTGTATAAAAATGGTATTCGGAATCCATTCCGCTAACCTGGGATTCCCAGATAATTGCATCGGGGTCATCCCGCAGATAACGTTTGAATTTTTTGACATCTGCATCCTTTATATCTCCTTTTGTAAGTGCAATATCCCCTTCGCCTGGTGTAATGCTGATCTGGAAATCCTTTCCTGATTTAATAGTAATGGAACCCGAACTCTGCAAGGAAGGTTCAAGTTTGGTTTTGGTTGTATCCGGAACATAAATGGTAATGGGGGCATTGTAAGCACTTAAATCATAAACAGACATCCCAGGAATGTTTTTATCCCTGGTAGCAGATTGCCCGCAACCAGATACAGTGAAATAAACAGGAACCGCTAAAAGGAAAAATAGTTTCTTGAACATAGTATTGGTTTTGTATTAAGTGTCAGGTACAAACGTACATGAATTTTAAAAGACACACAAGAATATTGTTTCTAAATTTACCATTGAATGGAAATCTCCTTTAGCCAGCATTTGCTTCAATTCAAGTATCCGTTTAAAATCGCTCTTAATTACCGGACATGTACACCTGTTGTTATTACTGAAATAGGATGCGAAGGCTTAACTGGTTATGGAGAAGCTTCTCTCCCGCCTTATCTGGAAGAAACGGTCAAGACGGTATTTCAGTTTTTGGCCAAAGCCGAAAAAGTACTTAAGGAATATAATACGCCGGAAAACCTGGAAACTATATTAAACAGGATAGAGGCCATAGCTCAAGGCAATACAGCTGCAAAAGCAAGTGTTGATATTGCTTTGCATGATTTAAAAGGAAAACAGGAAGGCCGCCCTTGTCATACCTTCTGGAATCAGAATACGAATAAGACTTCGGCTATTTCCATTTCTACTCCCGGTAAACCTGTTATTACTCCCTGCATTTCAATGACACTTGGAATGGATGAGCCAACCGTCCTTCTTAAAAAACTGAAAGAAGCAGAAGCTTTTACTATTTTGAAAGTAAAACTTGGAGGTGAAACTGATTTTAAAATTATTGAATTGATCCGATCCCATACAGCTAAAGCTATTTCTGTTGATGTGAATCAGGGTTGGAAAACGAAAGAAGATGCACTGGAGCGGATAGAGTGGCTTAAGGATAAGAATGTTCTGTTTATTGAACAACCTTTGAATAAGCTTGATTTTTCGGGCGCGGCCTGGTTAAAAGAGAGAAGCCCCCTTCCCATTATTGCAGATGAATCCTTTCAACGCATTTCGGATCTGAATCAGGTGAAAGATTGTTTTCACGGGATCAATATCAAATTAATGAAATGCTCAGGCATGAACGAAGCATATAAAATAATGTTGCAGGCAAAACTGCTTAATCTGAAAATACTCATAGGCTGCATGTCCGAATCATCCTGCGCTGTTTCTGCAGCCGGGCAATTAAGTCCCTTCGCAGATTGGTCCGACCTCGATGGGCCACTTCTGATTAAAAATGATTTGTTTAGCGGATTAAATTATGCAAATGGAAAACTTGTGCTGACTGATAAACCAGGTATTGGGGTTGAAAAGCGCTGATGAGCGCTTATTGGACGGAGGGCTTTGAGTGAAAAGAACGTTTTTTTTGTTCAAAAAAAAACCCCGATTTTATCGGGGTTTTTTTATTACTTCCTTTTAGAAGCTTTTTTCTTAGCCGCTTTCTTTTTAGGAGCTGCTTTCTTTTTTGCTGCTTTCTTAGCCATGGTTTTTAGGTTTTAGTTAATTAATAGTACGAAGTAACAAAAAATATGTTTCACAAAAAAATATTCAGCACTATTTTTTTAACATTGGTTTGTTAACAAAGTTGAATGTGATTTCAGCTTCACCTTTATTTCTTCTGATATTTTTTTGATTCAGCAATTTATTTTTTCAGCAGTATGTCCTGAATGCATCTGGTAGCAATCATTTTAGTTCGGTTCGATTTATACTACTTCAGAAAAAATGAAAAATAATAATTCAATGCACTGGTAATTTGTTCCGATTGCTTCTGTAAAATAAATTGTGTGGAATATTTCATTTTGACTTCAGGAACAAAAAAATAATTACCATTTAAGTATCCAGGCAAAAATAAGGGGAACAACAATCGTAGCATCTGATTCCACAATGAACTTAGGAGTGTGGATGTCCAGCTTACCCCACGTAATTTTTTCATTGGGTACTGCGCCTGAATAAGAACCGTAACTTGTTGTGGAATCCGACACCTGGCAGAAGTAGGACCAGAACGGAACATCTTTCCATTCAAGATCCTGGTACATCATTGGAACAACACATATCGGGAAGTCGCCTGCTATTCCACCTCCTATCTGAAAAAAACCAACACCTTTACCTCCCGAATTTTTCCGGTACCAGTCACTCAATGTGATCATGTATTCAATACCACCCCTGATCGTTGTAGGTTTGATTTCTCCTTTTATGCAATAAGATGCAAAAATATTTCCCATAGTGGAGTCCTCCCATCCCGGACAGATAATAGGGATATTCTTTTGTGCAGCTGCCAGCATCCAGGAATCCCGGGGATCAATTTCGTAGTATTGTTCCAGAACGCCGGATAGCAACATTTTGTACATGAACTCATGTGGCAGGTAACGTTCCTCTTTTTGATTGGCATCAGCCCAAAGTTTGTGAATGTGTTTTTGCAACCTGCGGAACGCTTCTTCTTCAGGAATACAGGTATCCGTTACCCTGTTAAAACCATCTTCCAGCAGTGCCCATTCCTCTTTTGGACTAAGGTCCCGGTAGTGCGGAACTCTTTTGTAATGCTTGTGTGCCACAAGATTCATGATGTCCTCTTCCAGATTCGCTCCTGTACAGGAAATGATATCTACTTTGCCCTGACGGATCATTTCCGCCAGAGATTTTCCCAGCTCAGCGGTACTCATTGCCCCGGCAAGCGTGATCATCATTTTCCCTCCTGCGCCAAGATGCGCTTCATATCCTTTTGCAGCATCTACCAAAGCAGCTGCATTAAAATGCAGGTAGTGCGTTTCAACAAATTGCGAAATGGGTCCTCTTTTCATAAATTTCTTTTTTTAGTTTTAAAATTGATTTGATTTACGAGCTATCTCAGGTTACGCCTTAAATTTAGGGTTTATTTAAATAAAGTTTAAAACTGCTTCTAAAAACCCTTTAGGATGATCGGCATGCAACCAGTGACCCGCAAAAGGAATGGTTTTAATGTGTGCATCCGGAAAGGTTTTATGTATCAGAAGCAGGTCCGTTTCATTTATGTAGGATGAGTTTTCTCCCCTTAAGAAGATGGTAGAAAAATTCTGATCTGAATAGGTTTGGCCGAAACCGATTGCTTTACCAACTTCGTCAATATTTTCCGCAATGGCCCGGAGGTTAAAACGCCAGCTGAGCCGGGTATCTGTTTCCCAAAATAAATTCTTCAGCAAAAACTGAAGGGTGCCTGAATCCGGTATACGATCCGAAAGTATTGATTCAGCGTCCTTTCTTGTTTTGACTATTTTGAAATCAAGAGATTGCAAAGCAAAAATAATTTCCTGATGATGTGGGGGATAATAGCGCGGTGCAATATCCGCTATGATAAGACTACTTATCTTTTCTGAAAAATCTGCCGCAAATTTCAGGGCCGTCTTTCCTCCCATCGAGTGGCCAATCAGGCTGACTTTATCAAATCCAAGCCCGGAAATCAGTTCGTCCAGATCAGCACTCATTACCTGATAATTAAAAATTTCACTGTGCGGGGAAAGTCCGTGATTGCGCTGGTCAACAACATAAACTTCCTTGTTTTTTTCTGCGAGAACTTTGGCAATTGTCTGCCAGTTATCACTTTGCCCGAATAATCCATGAAGAATAAAAACCGGTACTGAACCTTGTCCGTATTTTCTGTAAAATAATTTCATCAATACCTATAAATAGCTCTTTGTGTGGTACAATTTTCAAACTAATTTTTCCAAATAGAGTTGAATGGTTTTCCCGAGACCAAAATAAAGCGCGTCCGATATTAATGCATGACCAATGGAAACTTCAAGAAGGCCTGTAATGCATTTGTAAAAAAAGCCGAGGTTCTCTAAATTCAGGTCGTGGCCGGCATTGATTCCAAGCCCTGCATTAGTTGCAATGGCGGCTGCATCTATAAATGGACGAATGGCCCTGAATCTATCTGCATGAAATTCTTTTGCATAGGACTCCGTATACAATTCGATACGATCTGCACCGGCTATTTTGGCACCTTCAATCATTTCCTTAACCGGATCAATAAATACCGAAGTTCGTATTCTCTGGCTTTTAAATTCAGCTATTACTTCCTTCAGAAAGTCGCTGTGGGTGATAGTATCCCATCCATGATCAGACGTCAATTGCCCGGTGGAATCCGGAACAAGTGTTACCTGAGTTGGTTTGATCTGTAAAACAAGCGAAATAAATTTCTCCTCCCTGGGGTTTCCCTCTATATTGAATTCCTTAGTGACCAGTGGCTTCAGTTGAATTACATCCGTATACCGGATATGGCGTTCATCCGGTCTGGGATGAACTGTTATACCATTTGCACCAAATAGTTCGCAATCAGCAGCAAATTTCAGCAGGTCAGGAGTAGCACCCCCCCTGGCATTGCGGAGAGTGGCTATCTTATTAATATTTACACTTAGGTTACACATACCTGTAATATTATAGGTGGGGCATACCTGCAATATTAGTGGTTTTTTTGCTACTATTGTAGTTGGATGATAGCTGCTGAACTTTTAAATGTAGGACTTCCCGTATTATCAAAAAATGATACAGTTTCGAAAGCATTGAAACTGATGAAGGAATTCAAGGTGGCCCATCTTCCCGTTGTAACGCTGGATGAATATCTCGGTCTGGTTTCTGAACATGCTTTACTGACCCTGAATTTGAAAGATACGCTAGGAAAACAGGCAGGAACTCTTGTTCGCCCTTTTCTGTTTGAAGACCAGCATTTGTTCGATGCCCTAAAGCTGATTGATACGTTTAAGATTTCCCTCGTACCTGTTTTATCTAAAAATGAAAAATTTCTGGGTTCATTTACTGAATTTTCTCTGGCGGATGCTTTAACGGCCTTGACAGCTGTTCAACAGTCGGGAGGGATAATCATTCTGGAAATGCCCTCTGCCAATTATACATTGACTCAAATTGCGCAGATAGTAGAAGAAAATGACGCGCGTATTTTAGCTTGTTATTTAATTTCTCAACAGGAAACCAATACGGTGGAAGTTACGTTAAAGATTAACAGAGAAGATTTATCCTCCATTATACAGACTTTCACGCGTTATAATTATTCAATAAAAGCCACATTTCATCAAAGTGAAAATGACGAAGACATGCGCAGACGCTTTGAGCTGTTTATGAATTATATCAATATGTGATTGTTCTCCATGTCTCTTTCACATCTGAAGATCCGAAAGCTGTTAGTGCCTGTTGTTTATTTGTTTCTTGTCTGGACTGTTTCATCAAAAGCTGCAAACAATGATTCGATTATAGTAGCTGGGGCGGATTCTACACAGATTGCGCCATCCGCTAATGAAAAGTATCTTATCATACATACGATCTCTGTAACCGGAAATAACAGAACAAAAACCCGGATCATCTTCCGCGAGCTTACGCTTCATGCAGGTGACACTATTCTTCCTTCTGCTCTTGAGGCTTTGATAATGAAATCCAGGAATAATATTCTGAATACGCATTTATTCAATTTTGTCCGTATTGATACGATTCCCTGGTTCCGGAATCAAATTGACATTCTTGTTGACGTAAAGGAGCGCTGGTATCTTTTCCCGATTCCGACCTTTGACATCGCCGAACGGAATTTTAATACCTGGCTGGAAAATCCTAATCTGGAAAGAGCCAGTTATGGTTTTTTCCTCGTTGACAATAATTTCAGAGGCTTGAAAAGCAATCTTACCTTTCAGTTCCGCATTGGTTATGCCCAGCAATTGCAGATAACTTATGCCATTCCGTATTTAAATAAAAAACAGACCAGCGGATTGGGGTGCGGGTTTAGCTATAACAGAAACCGGGAGATCTATTATTCAACTGAAAATAACCAGCTGGATTATTATAAAAATACTGACTTTGTACGGGAGGAATGGGTGGGTAAATTAAATTATTCATTGCGAACAGGTTTTTACACAACCCAGACTGCTGAAATAAGGTATGTACAAAGCAGCATAAGTGATTCCCTGGCTTCGCTGAACAAGGATTATTTTGGCGGAGGGGCAACCCAGTTTCAATTATTTATTGCAGGTTATAGATTCAGGCGGGATTGCAGGGATTCAAAGGCCTATCCCCTGAAAGGTTATTTTTTAGGTTTTGATTTGGTAAAACAGGGGCTGGGTATTCTGAAAAATGAAAGTGCCAACCTGTTTTATGTGTCAGCTTCTGCCAGAAAGTACTGGCAGTTATTTGACCGCTTCTATTTCGACGCCATGATCAAGGGGAAATTAACTGACAATGAACAACCTCCCTATTACCTGCAAAGTGCTTTAGGCTATGGGGATTATGTACGGGGATATGAATATTATGTAATTGATGGTCAGAGTTTCAGCCTGCTAAAAACTAATTTTCATTATCAGTTGGTAAGGCCCTCTGTATATCATGTTAATTCACTTCAAAATGAACGATTTAATACCATACCCTATGCGGTTTACCTGACATTATTTGCTGATGCTGCGTATGTGGAAGACAATTATTATTTCAAAAATAATCCACTGACGAATAACTTACTGATCGGGGGCGGTGCAGGGGTTGACTTTGTTACCTATTACGACATCGTTATTCGCATGGAATGTTCAATGAACAGGATGGAACAAGTTGGATTGTTTTTACATTTTGTGGCACCTTTTTGAGGAAAAAGGATGCAAACAGATTAAAAGAATCTGAATAAAAAATTAGCTTAATTTTATAGCACATTAACAGAATTTTAACGAAAGACTGGAATATGATTATTGCAATTTATGGCCGACCTTCTGATGCAACGATTTTGCCTGAGATTGAACAGCTCTTTGCTAAACTGAAGAGCCTGAATGTGGAAGTAGTTGTTCATGATGTATTTTATGCTTTTCTTAACAAAAGGACGGATTTAAGTTTGTTAATGGAAGGGTGTAAAACCTTTTCCAGACATGAGCAACTGACAGGCAAGGCAAATTTTCTTCTCAGTATCGGCGGGGATGGTACTTTGCTTGAAACAATTTCCCTGGTGCGTGATTCTGCAATTCCCATTTTAGGAATTAATACCGGCAGGCTGGGTTTTTTAGCAACTGTTTCCAGAGATAATATAGATTCAGCGGTTCAGGCTTTGATAGACAATAAATATAGTGTTGACAGGCGAACATTGCTTCATCTGGAAACTGAACAAGCTATATTTGGCGACCTGGACTTTGCCTTAAACGAAATGACAGTTCATGCACGTGATTCATCTGTTATGATGACCATCCATACGTATATTAATGAGGAATACTTAAATTCTTATTGGGCGGATGGGTTAATTATAGCGACTCCAACGGGTTCGACAGCTTATTCTCTTAGTTGCGGAGGGCCTATCATGATTCCTGATTCAAAAAGTTTTATTATCACCCCTATTTCCCCTCATAACCTGAATGCACGCCCGCTGGTTATTTCGGATAATGATGTAGTTACACTGAAGATGGAAGGACGAAGTAAAAGTTTCATGGTTTCGCTGGATTCACAGTCCAAAATGGTGGAATCTTCTGGTGTACTGAAAGTCCGAAAGGAAGATTTTCAAATAAGCCTGGTGCGGCTGAATGGTCAGAACTTTATCCAGACGCTGCGGAACAAACTTTTGTGGGGAATGGATAAGAGAAACTGAATGACCTTTCATCCCCTGTTTACCGCAGCAATGCTAATAATTGTGCAATAAATACGGAAAGATTTCGTTCTATTTTCAGTTTATGAAAAGAAATGGTAGTTTATTTTTAATTTTATTTACCTCATTTTCAGCTATTTGGGCTCAGGGGATGGCTCCTGATAAAAACTCACATACCAGGGAATTAGTACTGATGGGAGGGATTTCCTTTTACATTGGCGATCTTAACCAAACCGGTTATTTAAAATATCAGGATCCCGCTGCTGCCCTCGCATTTAGGTACAATATTAATAAACGTTTTGCATTGCGCGTCCAGGGTTTGTATGGTCATGTTCATGCTTCTGATGCAGATAATGCCAATCCTGTTATCAGCGACCGCAACCTCAATTTCCACTCAGTCATTATTGAAGGGGCGGGCATTGCAGAATTTAATTTTCTTCCTTTCAAACTGGGCACGGATGATTTATTTACTCCTTATATATTTGCGGGTATTGGCGGCTTCCATTTTAATCCCCAGGCTGAGTATGAAGGAGTTACCTATAATTTACGGGATTTATCCACTGAAGGTGAAGGAACCCTTTCCGACCCCGGTTCAAAACGGTACAAACTGAATGTGATCTGCATTCCTTTTGGAATGGGGTTTAAATGGTCTTTAGGGAAATATATAGGAATTGGAATCGAAAGCGGGATGCGGAAAACCGGCACGGATTACCTCGATGATGTGAGTACCGTATATCCTAATCCTAAGTATCTGAACAGCCCTGCTGCCGTTTACCTGTCTGACCCATCTGTTAACAAGGACCCCAATGTCAGTAACGTTGGACGACAAAGAGGTAATTCCACTACAAATGACTGGTATAATTTTACGGGGGTCACAGTGAGTATCCGTCTCCCAAAAAAATCCCTGCCTTGTCTCGGTGTTCAGAGATAATAATATTTAGTTACTTTTGCGACAGATTGAGTTATAAGGATAAAATTGATATTGCAAAACTGCCAAAACATATTGCCATCATTATGGATGGCAATGGACGATGGGCACGGCAGAGAGGTGAAGACAGGGTTATGGGTCACCGCAACGGAGTGACTTCCGTCCGGGAAACTGTGGAGGCTGCTGCAGAAATTGGAGTGGAGTATCTTACCCTTTATGCATTTTCTACTGAAAACTGGAATCGCCCTCAGGAGGAGGTCATGGCATTAATGCAGCTTTTGGTAAGTACCATTAGTCTTGAAGTAAAAACGCTGAATGAGAACGATATCCGTTTACTTGCAATAGGAGATTTAAGCAGCTTGCCGGCAGACTGCTTAATGGAATTAAATGAAGCCATCAAGGCTACATCAAACAATAAAAGAATGAGTCTTGTTCTGGCTTTGAGTTATAGTTCACGTTGGGAGATTTTAAGGGCAATCAAATCAATTACTGCAGATATTGAACTTGGAAAAATTCAAACTTCTGAAATCACCGAACAGAATTTTGAAAAGCATTTGTGTACTTCCGGATTTCCAGAACCCGAGTTGATGATACGAACAAGCGGGGAACACAGAATCAGTAATTTCCTGTTGTGGCAGTTGGCCTATGCTGAACTTTATTTCACGGAAAAATTGTGGCCGGATTTCAGGAAAGAGGATTTGTATGAGGCAATTGTTGATTATCAGGGAAGAGAGCGCAGATTTGGTAAAACAAGTGCGCAGTTAAAACCGCATTCATGAAATTTTTGATTCCAGGTATGAAACGATTGCTTTTTTTGATTTTTTTAATACCTCTTTTCGTATCCTCCCAGGTTATAGAATTAGCTGACACCAGTGCATCCAGATCCGATACCGCTACATCTAAAATTGATTATTCAAATCCTAAAGAGTATGAACTGGGGGAAATAAAATTTATTCATGCGGAACATTTTGACCAACGTGTGTTGACCTTGCTGTCGGGTTTAAGTAAAGGAGAAAAAGTACAAATTCCAGGAGATAAGATTTCCAAAGCAATTGAAAACCTCTGGAAACAGGGACTGTTTGAAGATGTTAAAGTGGAGGTGGCCAGGCGTCAGGGAAATGTGGTTTCATTGAATATAATTGTTGCAGAACGCCCACGACTTTCAGGATGCACGTATAAAGGAATCAGCAAATCAGAAACGGATGATGTCCGGGAAAAGATAAAACTGACCCGGGGAAAAGTGGTAACAGAATACCTTATTTCTTCCAGCATATCAACCATTAAAGGGTATTTCATCGCGAAAGGTTATATGAACGTTACGGTGGATGTGCCTAAACCCCAAAAGGATTCTTCTTTTGCAAATAGTGTGATTCTGATCTTTAATATAAAAAAAGGGGAACGGATGCGGGTCGAAAATATTTATATCCATGGCAATACCATGATCAGCTCCGGCAAATTGATCCGATCATTTAGTGAGACAAAGGTAAAGCGCTGGTGGAATATATTCAACTCAGGAAAATACCTGGAAGAAAACTATGAGAAGGACAAACCAGCCATTATCACAAAATACAATGCCAAGGGATTCCGTGATGCAAAGATCGTAAAAGATACAGTATATAAAATCAGTAATGATCGTGTAAATATTGAAATATGGGTTGACGAAGGGCATAAATATTACTTCCGCAACATCAGCTGGATAGGAAATACAAAATACTCTGCGAAGGAATTGAGTAATGTTTTGGGGATAAAAAAGGGGGATGTATTTGATCAAAGTTTGTTAGAGGCTAAGTTGTTTATGAATCCAAATGGAGGTGATGTGAGCTCCTTATATATGGATGACGGATATTTGTTTTTCCAGGCCAGTCCGGTTGAAGTATTGGTTGAACACGACTCCATTGACCTTGAAATGCGAATTTATGAGGGTAAACAGGCAATTATTAACAAGGTTACAGTAACGGGAAATACCAAGACCAATGACCACGTAGTAATGCGGGAAATACGAACCAAGCCGGGGCAGTTGTTCAGGCGTTCCGATATCATCCGTACGCAACGTGAATTGTCCACACTGGGCTATTTTAATCCGGAAAAACTGAGTGTTAATCCGGTACCTAATCCTCAAAACGGGACAGTGGATATTGAATATGTCGTGGAGGAAAAACCTTCGGATCAGCTTGAATTATCGGGTGGTTATGGCGCCAATCACATTGTGGGTACGCTGGGAATCAAGTTTACTAATTTCGCTGCTAATAAATTATTTAAGAAAGATGCATGGAAACCACTGCCATCGGGTGATGGTCAGACGTTAAGCGTTCGGGCCCAGTCATATGGAATAGGTTATCAGAGTTATAATATGTCGTTTTCCGAACCCTGGCTGGGAGGCAAGAAACCGAATTCCATGACGGTAAGTCTGTTCAGTTCCAACATAACAAATGGAGTGACTGCCGCATCCGGTATCCCCCTGCAGCAACTTCAGATTTATGGTACTACTGTCGGTTTTGGAACGCATTTAAAAAAACCGGATGATTATTTTAATGCCTACGCCGAAATGTCGTACCAATATTACTATTTGAATAATTACCTGACAAACGTTGCGATAAGTAATGGATATGTCAACAACGTGTTTATTAAAGGAGTTTTATCGCGAAACTCTGTCGATCAGCCTATTTTTCCAAGAAGAGGATCCAATATCTCTTTGTCAGGACAGGTTACTCCTCCCTATTCTTTATTCGAAGGAAATCAGGATTATGCTGCAATGTCAGCGCAGGAGAAGTATAAATTTCTGGAATATTACAAGTTAAAGTTTACTGCTGCATGGTATACGATGCTTACAAGTAAGAGGGGGACTGAGGGTAAGGATGCGAGGAACTTAGTGCTTTATACTAAAGTTGGCTTTGGCTTGTTGGGTGCCTATAATCAGCAAATCGGGATACCTCCGTTTGAACGTTTTTTCCTCGGCGGAAGCGGATTAACCGGGTTTAACCTGTTGGATGGGCGTGAAATTATAGCGTTAAGGGGGTATGCAGACCAGACAGCTTATAGCGGAACATCGGGTTATCTGGGCGGAGCAGCCACCATCTGCAAATATACCGCTGAGTTAAGGTATCCCATTTCACTCAATCCAAGCGCCACTTTATATGCTTTGATTTTTGCGGAAGCAGGAAACTCCTGGGATAACTTCCAGCAATTTAACCCATTTAATGTAATGCGGTCGGTTGGGCCCGGATTACGAGTGTTTTTACCAATGTTTGGCTTGTTGGGATTTGATTATGGCTGGGGATTTGACCCATCTGCCTTGCCTACTTCAGGAAAAAATCCCGTCACCGGTTCCTTTCAGGGGCAGTTTCACTTTACAATCGGAGCAACTTTGGGAGAACTTTAAAGATTAGGGAATTTTGATATTTTTTTTTAATTTCGGCGCGGTTTTTGGCGGATACCTGTACTCATCAAAAAACACATGTAATGAATAAGAAACTTATTATTTCGATGACTTTAGCAGCACTGGCAGTGACAGGTGCCTTTGCCCAAAAATTTGCTTATGTGGATACGGAGTATATGTTGGCCAATATACCTGAATACAAACAAGCCCAGGGAGAACTGGATAAGACATCTGTGGGCTGGCAAAAGGAGATTGAGGCTAAATATGCCGAAATCGACAAGTTGTACAAGGCATATCAGGCGGAACAGATTTTGCTGACGGAGGACATGAAGAAGAAAAGGGAATCGGAAATTGTTGGAAAGGAAAAGGAAGCGAAAGATATTCAAAAACAACATTTTGGCGTGGACGGGGACTTGTTTAAAAAACGTCAGGAATTAGTAAAACCAATACAGGATAAGATTTACAAGGCAGTTAAGGAATTGGCGGAGAAACAGACATATGCAATCATTTTCGATAAATCAAGTGAATTAACGATGTTGTTTACTAACCCTAAGTACGACAAGAGTGATGAAATACTCGAAGCGTTGGGTTATAAAGCGGAAAAGAGTGATAAAGACAAGAAAAAATAATACTAATCCTAACCCTGAGAAAATGAACACAAAGATTAAGTTGACTTTCGTTGCAATTGCAGCTACCGTATTTGTAAACTTTGCTTCTGCACAAAAAATAGGACACATTCGTTTGGACTCCTTAATCAGTGCAATGCCTGAGAGCAAAGATGCCAGGGCAAAGGGTACCGAGTATTATACCAAATTAGAAGAACAGGTTAAAGTTATGTCAGGTGAATTACAAAGCAAATATGAAGAGTATCAGAAGCAGGCAGGTACTATGTCTGATCTGATAAAACAAACGAAGGAAAAGGAATTACAGGATCTTCAAAAGCGCATTCAGGATTTTCAGCAACAGGCGCAAAGTGATCTTCAGAAGAAAAACGATGAATTATCCAAGCCTATCTACGAAAAAGCCAACAAAGCTATTGCTGCTGTAGCGAAGGAGAATGGGTATAAGTACATTTTGGATTCAAGTGTTGGAACAGTATTGTATTCTGAACCAAGTGATGATGTGATTACGCTGGTGATGAAAAAGCTGGGTATTACTTCATTGAATGTTCCTAAGACAACCGGAGGGCCTGGTATGGTGACTCCCGGCGGAAAGAAATAAAGCTCCTTTGTCTAATAATCTCAACTCACATAATCCGATCGGAATTTTCGATTCCGGCATCGGCGGACTGACCGTTGCCCATGCGGTCAACCTGGTCTTACCCCACGAAAAACTGATTTATTTTGGTGATACAGCACATTTGCCCTATGGAGATAAGTCGCCTGACTCAATAAAATATTACTCCATTCGTATTGCACAGCTATTGCTTCAGAAAAAATGCAAAATGATTGTGATTGCCTGCAATACTGCTTCGGCAGTTGCGTATGAAACCGTAAAGGATTTTGTGGGTAAGCAGGCCCTGGTTGTCAATGTGATTGACCCGGTTGTGGAGAGTGTTGTGGGAAGGAATAAATTAAAACGAGTTGGTGTTATAGCTACCCGAGGGACAATCAAATCTGATATTTATGCAAGAAAGATAAAGCAATTGAACAAAAATCTCGAGATTGAATCTCTTGCCACTCCTTTATTGGTTGGAATGATTGAGGAAGGATTTTTTAATAATAAGATCAGCAGGACGATTATCGCGGATTATTTATCTAAACCTAAACTAAAAAAAATCGATACGCTTATTTTAGCCTGTACCCATTTTCCGCTTATTAAGCCGGAGATTGAAGAGTACTACAAAGGAAAAATAAATGTTGTGGATTCCGCCGGAGTGGTGGCTCAACACATCCGGGATCTCCTGACTAAAAAGAAATTACTGAATAACCAGAAAAATACAAGTGCTCAATTTTTTGTTTCTGATTACACGAAGTCTTTTGAAAAGAGCACCAAATTTTTCTTCCCGAAAAAAATTAAGCTGGAAGAGATCGGAATCTGGAAATAATCAATACGCCAGAATCGGCCCAAGCCATTTCTCCGTTTCCTCCAAAGTCATCCTCTTGCGTTTGGAATAATCCAAAACCTGTTCTTTCGTTATTTTACCAACCCCAAAGTAAACCGACTGAGGATTTGAAAAATACAATCCGCTAACCGCTGCTGTGGGATACATGGCCATACTATCCGTCAAATCAATGCCGGTATTTTTTTTAACCTCCAACAGATTGAACAAAGCAATTTTCTCAGTGTGATCCGGCTGAGCAGGATACCCAGGGGCAGGACGAATGCCAATGTAACTCTCTTTTATTAATTCCTCATATCCCAGCGTCTCATCTGCTGCATATCCCCAAAATTCCTTCCGTACACGCTGATGCATTAATTCGGCAAATGCTTCCGCCAGACGATCTGCCAGCGCCTTAATCATAATTGCACTGTAATCGTCGTGATCCTTTTCAAATTTACTCACCCATTTTTCAATTCCAATTCCAGTCGTAACTGCAAATCCTCCAATATAATCTGTCCCCTCTTTACCGCTCCCTCTCCCCTCTTCACTGTTTACTGATTTTGGTCTGATAAAATCTGCCAAAGCAATATTTGGTTGTCCGGTTGGTTTTTTAGTCTGCTGGCGGATGCTGTGAAAAGTGCATAGGATGGTTTTCTCAACGTGGGAGGAATCAGGAACACCAGAGGATGCGGAGGAATCCGGATCATACACTTCAATATCATCATCCCCTACTGTATTTGCCTGATACAAACCAATCACCGCATTCGCCTGTAGCCAATTCTCCGCAACTAACTTTTTAAGCATCGCCTGCGCATCATCAAATAATTTCTTTGCTTCTGTTCCGCGCTCCGGATCCTTAAAAATCTTAGGGTAAATCCCTTTCATCTCCCAACTGTGAAAAAAGGGTGTCCAGTCTATGTACCGGGCGATTTCCTCCAGACTATACTTGTCAAATATCCTGGTGCCTAAAAAAGAAGGCCGGGTGACCTGCACTTTTTCCCAATCTACTTTCAATTTATTGGAACGGGCTTCCCCAAGACTCACAAATTTAGTCTGGGACTGCGCGTTTTTATTCTGCTCACGTACGCGTTCATATTCCTTATCAATTTCTTTCCTGTAAGCTCCCCGTAATTCATCTGAAATCAGGCTGCCTGCTACCGGAACAGATTTACTCGCGTCGTTGACATGTACAACCGGGCCTGAATAATGCGGAGCTATTTTTACAGCCGTATGCACTCTTGAGGTAGTTGCCCCTCCAATCAGTAATGGAATTGAAAATCTCAATCGTTCCATTTCCTTTGCAACATGAACCATTTCATCCAATGAAGGAGTTATTAATCCACTCAATCCGATAACATCTACCTCCTGCTTTTTTGCTTCCTCCAGAATACGCTCGCAGGAAACCATCACGCCTAAATCAATTATTTCATAATTATTACAGGCTAATACGACCCCTACAATATTCTTTCCAATATCATGCACATCTCCTTTTACAGTTGCCATTAATATTTTTCCGGAATTTTTCCGGACATCTCCGGCAATTCCTGCGAGCTGATTGGCATCCTTTTCTGCCTGTAGATAGGGCTCCAGATAAGCAACGGCCTTTTTCATCACGCGTGCACTTTTCACCACCTGTGGCAGGAACATTTTTCCGCTTCCGAACAAATCTCCTACGATATTCATTCCAGCCATTAAAGGGCCCTCGATAACAAACAGTGGCCTTCCCAATTTCAGCCTGGCCTCCTCTGTATCTAAATCAATGTATTCTACCAGCCCTTTGACAAGGGCATGACTCAAACGTTCTTCTACTGTCCCTTTTCTCCAGACTTCATCCTTTTCAGTTTTCTCTCTGCCCACACCCTTTAGTGTTTCGGCATGATTCACCAATCGTTCCGTGGCATCCTCTCTTCTGTCCAGCAATACGTCCTCTACCAATTCCAATAAGTCCTTTGGAATGTCATCATACATTTGCAACTGGCCAGGGTTAACAATTCCCATATCCATGCCGGATTTAACCGCATGGTAAAGAAATGCCCCATGTATGGCTTCACGTACATGATCGTTACCCCTGAAAGAAAACGAGACATTGCTTACCCCTCCGCTTACCTTAGCCAATGGAAGATTAGCTTTGATCCACTTAGTGGCTTCAAAAAAATCAACAGCATTTTTACGGTGCTCTTCCATTCCGGTTGCAACCGGAAAAATATTTGGATCAAAAATAATGTCCTGAGGAGGAAATTTTACTTTGTTTACCAGTATATCGTAAGCGCGTTTGCATATGTCAATCCTGCGTTGTAAGGTATCAGCCTGACCTGTTTCATCAAATGCCATCACGATCATGGCCGCACCGTATTTTTTTACCTTATCGGCCTGTTCAACGAATTTTTCTTCACCTTCTTTCAATGAAATGGAGTTCACAATTGCTTTTCCCTGTACACATTTCAAACCGGCTTCAATGACACTCCATTTAGAGGAGTCAATCATGATTGGCAACCGGGCAATATCCGGTTCGGAGGCGATGAGGTGCAGAAATTTTGTCATTGCAGCTTCACTGTCCAGCATCCCCTCATCCATATTGACATCTATCACCTGAGCACCTCCGTCCACCTGATCTTTTGCTATAGTAAGGGCTTCTTCGTAATTATTATCCTTGATCAGGCGCAAAAATTTCTTCGAACCGGTTACATTGGTACGCTCCCCAATGTTCATAAAATTGGATTCAGGGCGCAATGTCACGGGCTCCAGCCCGCTTAAATGCATAAGCTTATCCGGTTCCGGCTTTTTACGGGGAGTTGCCTTCCTGGCAAGATCCGCTATCCGTTTAATATGATCAGGGGTGGTACCGCAACATCCGCCAACAATATTGAGAAATCCGGCCTTTAGAAAATCTTCTATCTGGTGACCCATTTCATGTGCATCCTGATCATATTCTCCAAACTGGTTCGGCAGGCCTGCGTTTGGATAGGCACTTATAAAAAATGGAGCCTTTACGGAAAGCTCCTCAAGATAAGGCCTCATCTCTTTTGCCCCCAAAGCACAATTCAGACCTACACTCAAAAGGTCGACATGGGAAACTGAATTCAAAAATGCTTCCGTGGTTTGTCCGGATAAGATCCGTCCACTGGCATCCGTGATCGTTCCTGAAATCATGACCGGGATTTTTTTTCCGGTCGTTTCAAAATAACTCTGTATGGCAAACAAGGCTGCCTTTACATTCAGTGTATCTGTAATTGTCTCCAGTAAGAGAACATCTACTCCTCCGTCCATCAATCCCCTGACCTGCTCAGAATAGGCATCCACAAGGTCATCAAAAGAGACCGACCTGAACCCCGGATCATTCACATTAGGGGACATAGAAGACAGCTTCGTTGTGGGTCCCATGGCACCTGCAACAAATTTTAACTCTTGAATTCCTGCACCCTGTTCCTGAAACTCTTCAATTGCTTCTCTGGCAACCTTTGCTGCAGCAAGATTCAATTCATACGCGAGACTTTCCATGTGATAGTCCCCCAGAGAAATTTTCTGCGCGTTGAAGGTATTGGTCTCTATAATATCTGCACCTGCTGCGAGGTATTCCTTGTGTATTTCCTTTATAATCTGAGGCTGGGTCAGTACAAGCAGGTCATTATTCCCCTTTAAATCACTCTTCCAATCTTTAAAACGATCACCACGGTAATCCTTCTCCTGTAGTTTATGCCGCTGGATCATGGTGCCCATCGCACCATCAATTACCAAAATCCGCTTCTCTAACTCTTTACGTATATCTTTCACTGTGATGCTGATTTATTGCACCCGCACAGACTGGCGGTTACACCACTATTTTATTTGTCCGGAATAGAACAAGGTGTCATATTCAAACCGCACCAAACTCTCCTTATTGTACATTCCATAAATTCTGTTCAGTTCTTTGATCATTTCTTTAAAATCCGCATGCTCCTCTGTCGGAGCATAAGAAGAAGACAATAACCTTCCCATAAGTCCCTCAAAGTCAAAATCCTGGAAATTTTTAAACTTTGTCTCTTTATAACTTCTGGCATCCATAAAACTGAAAAAATAATTCCGGATGTCTTTTGCCGAAATATTCCTGTGATTTGCAACTTCGTAATCAACTGAAAAGGTATGTAACAAACTTTCGTATTCCATCAAAAACTCAGTTTGGTCTATCAACCTGTCATTCCAGATTACGAATAAAAAACCGCCTGGTTTCAATACCCTTAGAACCTCCTTCTTAAAAAGCTCTTTGTCAAACCAATGAAAAGCCTGTGCGGCAATGAGAATGTCAACGCTTTTATTTTTCAACCCCGTTGCTTCAGCAGTCCCTTCCACACTTATGAAATTAGGGTTGGCCTGTAATAGCTTTTCTGCGGCTTCCCTCATTTCTTTGTTTGGTTCAACTCCATAAACGGTATTGCCATTTGCCAGAAATTGTTTTGCAGAAATCCCTGTTCCTGATCCTATATCGGCAATGACTGAATCAGCCTTCAGCATTTTTTCCTTGATAATAAAAGCAAGCATTTCCGGGGGGTAGCCAGGTCTGTATTTAATGTAATTATCTACTCTGTTTGAAAATCGTTTGAGTGTATCTGCCATTTGCGAATTAATTATATTGATAAAAAAAAATCTCCCCTGTATCCTAAAGAGAGATTGGGTACAAATATAATGAAGAATTCAATGCCGCACAAACAGTTTATATAATTCCAGGTAAGCAATACTGATACCAATTGAAAAAGTCGGAGAATTGAAATTCTCAGGAACTGCAGGGTTCTTTATAAGCAGGAAGCGATAACCTATTTCTCCCGTCAGCGATAACCATTGTATCAGTTTGTACTCGCCCGCTATAATCGGTTCGTAAGTAATTATCAAATGCCGGTCGTTTACTTTTTCCAGAAAATTATACGAGTACAGGTAATTGGATTCACCAAAACCGAGCTGAAGAGGTACGCTGAATTTCCAGTACTGACTGGAATGAAAAACAAATTCAGCATAATAAGCAATGTAGAATAATTGCAAATGAGCCTGGACAACAACGGGGGTGTTATCGGGAGAAAGAACGGTAAAGGTTTTATAGAAATGAGAATCTGCTTCATTCATCAGGTGAGCGCTCAAACCAACTGAGAACTTACTTCCAAACTCCACTCCCAATTTGGCACCAAGAATATCTGCCAGATTATCTCCAATGAAGGAGTTGCGGGAATCAAAAGCAATAACAAACTGTGCTTTCTGATGAAAACTTAATCGGATCGAATCTATCATCTGAGCAGAGCATCGACCCGGGAAGAAATTGAGCACAAACAAAAAAGAAATTACTATAATCCGTATTCCCTGATTGCCGGACATTAAATTTTCAGAAAGTCTTTAACCACCTTTTCAGATTCCGCCAAAGCATGCGCCAGGGTATCATTTAAAACTACGACATCAAACTGACCGGCAGTTTTAAGTTCCTTTTCGGCTTTACCAAGGCGGCGCGCGATACTTTCGCTTGTTTCCGTTTCCCGCTGCCTTAACCTGTTTTCAAGGCTTTCAATAGACGGTGGCATAATGAAAACAGCGAGGGCCCTCCCTGTATATTGCCCTTTCAGATTCAATCCTCCTTCCACATCCACATCGAAAATTACATGGTGACCCCTGTTCCATATCCGAAACACCTCTGAACGCAATGTTCCATAAAAGTTATCCTTGTAAACTTCTTCCCACTCAATGAACTCATCATTCTGTATTTTCTGCCTGAATTCATCCACACTCAGGAAATAGTAATCCACTCCGTTTACCTCTCCTTTACGGATGGGCCGGCTGCATGCTGATACAGAAAATTCCAGGCCCGGAATAACCCTCAGGAGATGCTGTACAATGGTTGTTTTTCCTGCTCCTGATGGGGCTGAAAAGATAATTAATTTACCGGAATTCATGCCTTAACAAGCTAAAGTACGTTCAACAACTGCTCCTTGATCTTCTCCAGTTCATCTTTCATTTGAACAACAAGTTTCTGGATTCCGGCATCATTCGCTTTGGAACCAAGTGTATTAATTTCTCTTCCTATTTCCTGGGTAATAAAACCCAGTTTTCTTCCGCTGGAAGGCTCAGTCATGGTTCTTAAGAAGTAATCCAGATGGGTTTTAAGCCTGAGCTTTTCCTCCGTGATATCCAGTTTCTCGATATAATAAATCAACTCCTGTTCGAAACGGTTCTGGTCAATTTTTTCCTTCAGTTCGTTCAGGCCTTTCTGAATTCTGTCACGCAATGAAGGGATGCGGGCATTGTCTAACTTTACCGTCTCTGCCAGCAAATCTGAAATGTTTGACAGCCGTTTATTAAACTCTTTCAGCAGGACTTTCCCTTCTTCATCCCGGAATTTCTGAAAATCCCTGATGGCCAGATCAATTAATTTCCTGACCGTCTTCCATTCCCTTTCATCCAGTTCCTGGCGATCCGCCTTCAGTATATCAGGCATTTTAATAATAAGTGATAACAGCTCATCTGGCTTTTCCTTAAGCTCCGCTGCTAATTTTTTCAATTCCCTGTGATAACTTTTCGCTAAAGTCTGGTTGATCCGAACGGGGTTCTCTTCGCCTAAATATTCAGAATAAATGGAGAAATCAATTTTCCCCCGCTCAGCTTGTTTGGACAATTCCGCGCGTATCTCTGATTCCTTTTCACGGTAAACACCGGGTGTGCGAAGGCTCAGATCAAACTGACGACTGTTAAGTGATTTTATTTCAACAGTAATTTTTTTGTCTGGCAGTTCTCCAACAGCTTTCCCAAATCCGGTCATCGATTTCATCTGTATACAATTTATTTTGCATCTGGCGGATGCGCCCGATGGGGTAAAATTAAATAAAAGATTGAATAACGGGGAATGAATTCGTGCAGGGAGGAGAAGCCTCAAAAAATAAGCTCCCGTTTATTTACGGGAGGCTCATTAGTAAAAAAATTAGCTTTTACTCCTTCACAACTTTTACGAATTCCACCGTAAGAGATAGATGGTTGTGATAATGAAGAAAGTAATCTCAATTGTGACTTTTGACAAAACATAAATACTTTCAGAAACTGCAACGGATTGGACAATTGAAATCAAACAGATAGTAATAAATAAAGTCGTCAGGAGGCCCAAAGCCGTATTCATAAATGCAAAATCAAGACTGCTTTTTTTCCGAATTAGCTCCCGGAAAATAAAAAAGCCTGTAAGCGCCACAAAAACCGTAAGAAAGAATTGTCTCGGTATTAAAACAGGATCAACTAATTGATCACAATAGATGAAAGGGAGAAGGAGAAAGAAGAAAAAATAGAGCTTATCAAATACAGTCGGCTTTTGCGCGTACAAGGGTATTCTAATTGTTCTCGAGAATCTTGAACAATTCATCCAGTTTGGGAGTCAGGATAATCTCTGTCCTCCGGTTCTTTTTCCTTGCCTCCGGGGTTTTCCCCGTATCCAATGGGAAGTATTCTCCCCTTCCGGCAGCGGTTAATCGCTTTGGATCCACATTTGGATTGGTAGTAATTATTTTAATGATCGAAGTAGCGCGCAAAGCACTCAGATCCCAATTGTCCTTTATCTCTCCTGTCCCTTTCATAGGGACATTGTCAGTATGGCCTTCTACCACGACATTTATATCCGGATTTTGCTCAAGTACGCTGGCCAGCTTTTTGAGTGCCTCTGCTCCTTTTGTCTCCACATTGATTTTTCCGGAGGCGAAAAGTAAACTTTCTTCAAGGGACACATATACTTTTCCGTTTTTCTGTGTGATCGTCAGTCCCTTGTTTTCAAAGCCAAGCAATGCATCACTTACTTTCTTCTTCAAATCGTTAACCGCGTCGTCTTTCTTGCGCAAAATATCCTGCATTTCAGCAATTTTCTGTTCCCTTTGCTGCAGCGTTACTTTTAACTGATCCAACGATTGTTTCCTAAGAGAAAGACTATCAGCCATCAGCTTCAGCTGATCCTGCTTTTTTAACAGAGATTCCTGAGTAGCTGTCAATTCGGTGGAGATTTTTTTTGTGTCGTTAATATTTAGGTCCATCATCCGGTTATACTTTTCCAGAAATTGTTCATTAACACTGTTTAGTTTGTCATATTTCATTGCCATTAAGCGATTATCTGCACCTGTTAATGTAGTATCTTTCTGAAGGTTGGTTACTTTTTCCTGAGCATCGCTGAGCTTGACTTTCATTTCTTTATTCTGAGTTTCATTTTCCTGCTGTTTTGATTTTAGAGCAGAAAGCTCCTCTTCACAGCTTTTGCGTTTATTTTGTTCTTCCTCCATTAATCGCTGGGGGACACAGGAAATAAGGACCAGCGCAATTAGTAGAATGCTGAATTGCAGATATTTGCTTGTTTTCATGGGAGATTGGTGTGTTTTTTGCTATTACAATAGTAGGAATCCTAACAATCATAAGTTGATAAAACCCAAACCTTTTATGCACATTTTACGTTTAATAACTATAAATTGGATCCATGCTAAGCAAAAACTGGTTGACCGAGAAACACATTGATTTTGAATATAAGAAGTACGTATTGCTGGCCTACCTGAAGGAAGTGGATGACAATTTCGGGGCTAACTGCCTTTATCCCTGCCTTTCGGATTTAATAGCGCATTACAGACAGATTGTATCCATTAAAGAAAACAAGCAGCATTTGAAGGATGCATTTCCCCAGCGGTTGCAACGGCTTGACAGGGAGCACTTTCTACTGAATTACTCGAAAATCATTCAGGACGACTCGCTAATGGCCGAACTGGAATCGATCATTGATTACTCCATTCCACAGTTTAAATCTCACCTTGCAGATGGCAGGAAAATTTATGATTTTGTAGAAGAGCACCTGAGCATTAATGCTGTTGGGGTTATGCCATTGTACCCTGAACAAGGTTATATGTTTATAAAGAATGGAAGTGCGGATACTTCTGTTTATGAATATCAGATTACCATTTTCCAGCAGCCGGAAGAAAAATACCGTGGCATCCATACAACCTATGTCAGGTCTTATCCAAAAAGCTTTACAAATACCTATGAATTCATTAAGATTGATATGGTAAGGGAAAATCACAAACTTCCAAATCCCGCTGCATTCGCTATCGAAAGTGAGTTGAGCCTTCCATTGGAACAGACTTTACTTCCAATTGCCAAACGCATTCTTGTAAAAAGGGTTAGTAGTGAAAGTGCAGAGTCCTGATTGGCAGGAGTCCTGTTTAGGATGAATTTGGTTCTATTGACTGACTGAATTGTTGTACAGGTCAGCTACCATATGCGCGTTGCGCGATTCCTGAACATGAAAAATGAAGGAAACAAGTTCACAGCTCAACCCACCTAAAATAATATACCCTCCGGTTGTATGGTTCTGCGCTGCGATAGCTTTTCTGGCCTGTCTTGCAGCCGCTTTGCCGACCGTGGCTCCGGGTGAAGGAGAAAAGGCCCCCACATAGGTCAGCAGTCCTGCAAAGTCGAGTGCCAGGCCGCTGAAAAGAAACCAGTTTTTAATTACCTTTTTCTGTTCCGTCCTGTTAATAATCAGATTTATTCTTCTGTCCTTCAGTTTCCACGCTATATCCAGCATTCTTTGTTCTTCTATCCTGCTTCTTTGGAAATAATACACATTGCCGGATGGCTGTATGATTAAATCATTTTTTGCTGATTCGGATTGAATACTTTCAAATGACTCCTTTACTCCATTCCCATAAACGATGAATTTTAGTTCCCATTTATGAAGTGCGAATAATGGACCATCCGCGTAATCAGAACGTTTGTATTTAATATCCTCCGGATTAACGGCAATGATTTTTGCTGCTATTCTTTCATTGTTTCTTTTTACGATAGTATCCTGAGCCTTCATATACGGTATACAAAACAAGAAAAATACAACTACCTTAAACAAAGCGCGCCGAGATTCAAACAACCTTATGAAATACACTTTTTGCAAATCCTTAACAGTTAAAATGAGTTCTATAAATATACAACTAAAACACCTCGCTTACATTGAATGCAGGTCCGTTTGATCCTTGTGTTCCAAAACCATAATCAATCGCAAAATTGACGCCGGAATACTTATTCACCTTTATCCGTATACCTAATCCATAACCTGGTAAAATGGTCTGAAAATTCGGGCTTTGAGATTCAGACACACTTTCTGCATTTACAAACAACACACCTCCCAGCAAACCATTTTTAGTTATCCCAAAACGGTATTCCGACTCCAGGTAAATCATGTCCGGGCCTCTTAGCCGGCCCTGTATATAACCACGACCAGTATTGGAATAGGGATCCCATCCGGTGCTCGGCAAATCGAAATAAGGAGGATTTCCCCCGAATGTAAACCATTCAATATTCCAGAAAGTAAGTACATTGTCTGAATTAGGAGAAAGCTTAATGTACTTTCTGTAATCCAGATAAACAGATTGCCAGTTTTGACCGCTTCCCATGTATTTTAAATTAGCCCGATACGTCAGGCTGCAGAAAGCAGAATTATCAACAGGGTTATTGGAATTTTTCCTGCTGTCATACAATATGTTGAAGGTGGCTCCTGAAGAAACGGTTTGTTTCGCGCCCGCATTGTATTGCTGGAAATCTGTTCCAGTACCGGCAGAGTCAACTTTGCGGATGTCAAAATGGTAATCAAGATCATACCCGAGTCCTGCATAGAATTTAGATTTTCCGATTTGTTTTAATGCCTGCTGATAAAACCGTAAATAGGAATAATTAACCAGATCCCAATTTGCCAAAGAGCTGTGCCCTCCGAGACCATAGGTGTTTGTTGGATAATAATAGTACCGCCAGTCACCCAGCAGGTTTATTTTATTTTCACTTGACCAGATATCAAAAACAACAGGCAGCATGACCTGATGATAAGTAAACGAATAATCGGGATTAAACGAAACTGCCGAAACGTTGGTATTTTCACTTTTCCCGGTCAAAAATGAAAAGTTGCAGGCAACAATTACGAGCAAACCATTTTGTATATTATAACCGGGTGCAGGAGCAAGCGACGTATAGAGCCTTCCCTGAACCATTTTTAATGAGTTGGTTTCAGGAGAAGTTTTAGAAAGTGGCTGCCTGAATGGGATGCTGTCATTCGGGTTATCAAGAATACCCGTCAATAGCATAAGCCGGATCGGATTGGCAGCAGAAACAGTATCGGTCGATACATCCTGTTCTATGGGGTGGCGGGGTTGAAATAATTTTTTCTTCAGATCAATCAAATCCATTTGCTCAACAAATTTCCCCTGATTCCTTTTTACCAGGGCGGAGTCATTTTTGTCAGCAGAGCCTTTTTGGGCAAAAGACACCCAGGGAAAAAATAGTAACAATACAAACAACTGGAATACACTATTTGAAATTCCTTTTTGTCCCAACAGCCGATTTTTTTAATTCGACGGCAAATATCAGCAAAAAACAGACCAAAATAGAATTCGCTTTGTGGCATAAAGTTTGATCAATTGTGTTTGTTTATATATTTGCACGAACAGGCTAACACGGTCAAATTGGACAGAAAAGAATTTTTATCCCTGATTGGAGTCAGTACCGGAGCATTTGCATTGGGTCGCTGTTTACAGGGTTGCAAGGCGGCGGCTCAACCCTACCCGAATCCCCCCTCTAATGTTAATATTACGCTCGACCTGAGTAACGCTGCCTATAAGTCCCTGAATACGGCCGGAGGCTACATTTATACGGATGGAATAATTGTTGCCAAAACCACCAGCCCAAACGTCTGGATTGCTGTTTCACAATATTGTACGCATTTGGGAACTTCTGTGGTTTTCCAAACTACCAATAATGATTTTTATTGTTCTGAGAAAGGTTCTGTTTTTGCCTATTCGGGAGGGGTCGTAACCGGGCCTGCAACTGTACCGCTTAAACAATATTCAGTAACCTATAGCCAGACAATAAATGGCACCATTCTGAATATTACCGGCTAAATTAAATCCGGCTTTCCCTTTTATGTCTTTAAATCTTTCCATCCTGTCACTAGATTCGTGCTGTTTGCCGCTATTGTTGGAAAAGGCTAATCTGCTGAATACATTTGTCATACAAAACCGGATAAATGAAAGCAAAAGCATATAACCCTGTAGTATTTCACATACTTGCCTGGGTACTCTTCATTTCAATTCCTATACTTTTACACAGACCCTCACATCCTGATCACGGGGCGGCCCATGAAAGGGGCTTTCTGGGAATGCCTGAACTGGTTTCCTATATTACGCTGATCGGATTTTTCTATTTAAATGCTTATTATTTCATACCTGCGTTTTTATCTAAGAAAAAAATGCTTGCCTATGTTTCACTTACACTTTTTGGGTTACTCTTTATAACCGCCGGGAATGGAATTATTGCTCATATGTACTATCCTTTTCATCGTTCATTTATGAGGTCATTTACGCAAAAGCTATTTCCGGGACTATTTATATTCGCAATTAGTTTAAGTTACAGGGTAATTATTGATAATGCCAGGCTGGAGCAATTGAGTAAAGAAAAAGAGAATGAAAATCTGAAGACCGAGTTGACATTTCTCAAATCCCAGGTCAGCCCTCACTTTATGTTTAATGTGCTTAACAATATGGTTTCCCTTGCACGAAAGAAATCAGACCGGCTGGAACCCATCCTAATGGAGTTGTCAGGGCTTATGCGGTATATGCTTTATGAATCCGGAACTGAAAAGGTAAGTCTGGAGAAGGAAATTGAGTACCTGAAAAGTTATATTAATTTACAGCTTCTCAGGTTCGGGGAGGACGTGCGGGTTAATTTCAACATTCAGGAACCTCTCGAAAATAATTCAATCGAACCAATGTTGTTTATACCTTTGGTCGAGAACGCATTCAAGCACGGGCTGGGAATAATTGAAAAACCTGAAATTGACATTCAATTGAGCTCGCGGGAAAACACTGTATTTATGCGTGTAGTCAATGCGTTTAACAAAGATGCACGAATGGAAAAGAAATCAAACTCCGGAATTGGTCTTACGAACCTCGAAAGACGTTTAAACCTGCTTTATCCCGGCAGGCATGAACTTATTGTTTCTGAAAACGGGAACCAGTTTATCGCAGCCCTTAAACTCAATTTGAAATGATACGCTGTCTTGCTGTTGATGATGAAGCACTAGCGCTTGACTTGTTGGAAGATAATATCAGTCAGATTCCTTTCTTAAGCCTGGCCGGACGATGCAAAAACGCATTCGAGGCAATAGGAATAATGGAGAAAGAGAACATAGATCTGCTCTTTCTGGACATACAAATGCCGGGAATAACCGGGCTGCAGTTCCTGCAGAGCCTCCGGACCAAGCCAATGGTTATATTCATTACGGCCTATAAACAACATGCATTACAGGGTTTTGAACTGGATGTGTTGGATTACCTTGTAAAACCGGTTCCATTTGAACGTTTTCTGAAGTCCGCAAATAAAGCACTGGAATTCCATCAGCTTAAAACCAGAGGCTCCTCTGATAAAAAGGCCTCCGACAAGGAAGACTCCGGCAAAACGACCCCTGAATTTCTTTTTGTAAATTCAGACTACAACTTAGTCAGGATCCTGATCAATGATATTACGTATATTGAAGGGTTAAAGGATTACATCAAGATATACACAACCGGTTCTTTAAAGGCGGTCATTACCCGTATAAGTATGAAAGCAATAGAGGAAAAACTTCCGCCTGAGAAATATATCCGCGTACATAAGTCCTTTATTATTTCTGTCAGTAAGATTATCTCGATACGTAAAAACAGGATTCGGATTGCTGAGATTGAAGTGCCTGTCAGTGATCATTACCGGGAGAATTTATTTAAAATTATCAATCCATCCGCGCAACAAAAACAAAATTAATTATGAACTTTTTGAAACAAAATAAAATAAATGCAGGTTTGGGATGCATCCTGATTATTCTTGCCTCATGTGCAAAACCATTTTACAATTCCCAATGGCAGGCAACTCCTGTCGTGGCAGATGGAAATGCCAAAGAATGGTCAGTACCGCTTGGTTTTTATGATGGAGAAACGAAGCTTCAATATACTTTTTCCAACGACACCAAAAACTTATACCTGTGCATGAAAGCGGTAGATGAGAAAACACAATTAAAAATTATTCGGGCAGGCTTACAGGTATGGGTGGATACAACGGGTAAAAACAAGCATCAGACTGGCATTCTTTTTCCGATGGCGAATCCGGAAGCAGGTGGTGATACGAAAGGTTCCGGGTCATCGAGAGCGAGGGACAGAAGTTCAGACGATAATGGCAGCTCCGGGGGGGTCTTCTGAAAAGAAAAGCGGGGATCATAAACCGGATATTAATGCGCTTAAAAGAAAATTCTATAGTTCTCCAAAAGAAATGCAACTATCAGGCTTTAAGCCA
>JABDEY010000021.1 GCA_013286805.1 Bacteroidota bacterium
AGGAGCTACCGGAACGGCAGGAACAAACGGAATTAACGGAGTGAATGGAATAACTGGACCTACCGGAGCTGTTTCTACTGTGCCTGGTCCTACAGGCCCTACCGGAGCTGCTTCTAATGTAGTGGGTCCAACCGGTGCGACAGGAGCTGCAGGGACTAATGGAATAAATGGAGTAACTGGACCTACCGGTGATGCGTCAACTGTTCCGGGACCTACTGGTCCTCAGGGAATACAGGGAGCTACCGGAAATGGTGGTGCTATTGGTGCAACTGGAGCTCAGGGAATACAGGGAGCTACCGGAAATGACGGGGCTGTTGGTATTACGGGCCCTCAGGGAATACAAGGATTAGCTGGAGTTACCGGACCTACCGGTGCTGCTTCCATAGTGGTTGGACCGACAGGGCCTACCGGACCTTCAGGGGGACCAATAGGTCCAACGGGGCCTGCAGGTAGTAACGGTAGTAATGGAACGACCGGGCCTACCGGGCCTGCGGGAGGACCTATAGGGCCTACTGGACCTGCAGGGGCTGCGGGAACAAATGGAAGTAATGGCGTAACAGGACCTCAGGGAATACAAGGTGCAACGGGGAATAATGGTACTACAGGCGCTACCGGAGCTCAGGGAATACAGGGAGCAACAGGAAATGTTGGAGCTGTTGGAGCAACTGGCGCACAGGGAATACAGGGAGTAACGGGAAATGTTGGGGCTTCTGGTACTACCGGACCAACAGGAGCTATTGGATTACAAGGTGTTACAGGGGCTACGGGTGCGGCTTCCATAGTGGCTGGACCGACAGGCCCAACCGGACCATCAGGAGGACCTGTGGGGCCAACGGGGCCTGCAGGAAGTAATGGTAGTAATGGAACGACAGGGCCAACCGGGCCTGCAGGAGGACCTGTAGGGCCTACCGGACCTTCGGGAGCGGCCGGAACAAATGGAAGTAATGGCGTAACGGGGCCTCAGGGAATGCAAGGGGCTACCGGACCTACGGGAGTTGCAGGAACAAATGGAAGTAATGGTATAACCGGTCCTCAGGGAATACAGGGAGCTACTGGAAATGCAGGGGCTACTGGAACTACCGGCCCACAAGGTTTACAGGGAGTAACCGGCAATGCCGGGACTTCAGGAACAAACGGAAGTAATGGTGTAACTGGTCCTCAGGGAATACAAGGTGCTACCGGAAATGACGGGTCTGTTGGTACTACAGGACCTACTGGAGCTATTGGTTTACAAGGTACTACCGGACCTACTGGAGCGGCTTCCAACGTTGCAGGGCCGACCGGGCCGACTGGAAATATTGGTTTAACGGGTGCTACAGGGGCTGCGGGTACTACCGGGCCTACCGGTGCAGCTTCAAATGTTGTAGGGCCAACCGGACCGACTGGACCTTCAGGTGGACCAGTGGGGCCAACAGGGCCTGCTGGCAGTAATGGCAGTAATGGTACGACAGGGCCAACGGGGCCTTCTGGCGGACCTGCAGGGCCAACTGGACCTGTAGGAAGTGCGGGGCCGACTGGTGCTGATGGATTAATTGGCCCAACAGGAGCAAATGGAATTACCGGACCGACTGGGGCTGCTTCAATTGTTGCAGGACCAACAGGACCCACTGGAAATATTGGTTTAACTGGTGCAACTGGAGCTAACGGGGTGGCAGGTCCAACCGGGGCTGCTTCTAACGTTGCAGGGCCAACAGGACCGACTGGTAATAGTGGATTACAAGGAACTACAGGACCAACTGGTAATATAGGGTTACAAGGTGCTACCGGACCTACAGGCGCAGCATCCAATGTAGTTGGGCCGACTGGTTCAACTGGTCCTATTGGGTTACAAGGTGCTACTGGTCCAACGGGTACTGCCGGTACCAACGGTGTCACGGGCGCTACTGGGGCCGCTTCTAATGTTGCCGGACCAACGGGGCCAACGGGTGCTGCAGGATTAAATGGTGTAACGGGTGCTACCGGTGCTGCTTCTAACGTAGCGGGGCCGACTGGACCGACTGGAAATATTGGATTACAGGGAACCACCGGACCGACCGGGGCTGCATCAAATGTTGCTGGGCCAACTGGATCAACAGGTGCTATTGGTTTACAAGGTACTACAGGACCAACTGGGGTGGCTGGTACCAATGGTACTAATGGTGTTACAGGAGCTACTGGTGCTGCTTCTAACGTTGCCGGACCAACCGGACCAACGGGTAGTATTGGGTTACAAGGAACTACCGGACCTACGGGAGCTGCTTCTAACGTTGCTGGTCCGACAGGGCCTACGGGAAATATTGGATTAACGGGTGCTACAGGGCCTGCGGGTATTGCAGGGACTAATGGTGTGACGGGTGCTACGGGTGCGGCCTCTAATGTAGCCGGACCGACTGGGCCTACTGGAAATTTAGGTTTAACAGGAGCAACCGGACCTGCGGGTACTGCAGGAACTAATGGCGTTACGGGTCCTACTGGCGCTGCTTCAAACGTAGCCGGACCTACCGGGCCTACTGGAAATTTAGGTTTAACAGGAGCAACCGGGCCTACTGGTACTGCCGGTACTAATGGTGCGACGGGTGCGACCGGTGCTGCTTCAAACGTGGCAGGACCTACTGGACCGACTGGAAGTATTGGATTACAAGGAACTACAGGACCAACTGGGGCCGCTTCTAATGTTGCAGGACCAACAGGACCTACTGGAAATATTGGATTAACTGGTACTACAGGAGCCAATGGAATAACAGGACCTACGGGAGCAGCTTCAAACGTTGCAGGACCGACTGGGCCTACTGGAAGTATTGGCTTACAAGGAACTACTGGACCTACTGGGGCTGCTTCCAACGTCGCCGGGCCAACAGGTCCAACTGGAAATTTAGGTTTAACAGGAGCAACCGGTGCTACTGGAGCAACCGGTGCTGCGTCCAATGTGGCAGGGCCAACAGGACCTACTGGTAGTATTGGCTTACAAGGAACTACTGGGGCTACTGGGGCTGCTTCAAACGTTGCAGGACCTACTGGGCCTACTGGAAACTTAGGTCTAACAGGAGCAACCGGTGCTACTGGAGCAACCGGTGCTGCGTCCAATGTGGCAGGGCCAACGGGACCTACTGGTAGTATTGGATTACAGGGAACCACTGGACCTACAGGAGCTGCATCTAACGTTGCAGGACCAACAGGTCCAACTGGAAATTTAGGTTTAACAGGAGCAACTGGTGCTACTGGAGCTGCCTCCAACGTTGCAGGACCTACTGGACCTACCGGAAATTTAGGTTTAACAGGTGCTACAGGAGCAACCGGGGCTACAGGAGCTGCCTCCAACGTGGCTGGTCCAACTGGACCGACTGGAAGTATTGGATTACAGGGTACTACCGGACCTACAGGAGCTGCATCTAACGTTGCCGGGCCAACAGGACCAACCGGGAACTTAGGTTTAACTGGTGCTACAGGACCTACTGGTGCTGCTTCCAACGTAGTTGGCCCTACTGGTCCAACTGGAAGTATTGGATTACAAGGAACTACAGGACCTACTGGTGCTGCTTCCAACGTAGTTGGCCCTACTGGTCCAACCGGAAGTATTGGATTACAAGGAACTACAGGAGTTGCAGGACCTACTGGAGCTGCTTCCAACGTTATCGGCCCGACCGGACCAACCGGAAGTATTGGCGTAACAGGACCAACAGGCGCCCCTTCCGTAATCCCAGGACCTACCGGTCCTACGGGAGTGGCAGGTGCTTCCAATGCATGGAATTTACCCGGCAATGCGGGGACTACTCCTGGAACTAATTTTGTCGGAACAACGGATGCAGTTGATTTGGTTATTGCTACTACCAGTACTGAACGTATGCGCATACAAGCTGCCGGTAATGTTGGTATTGGATCAAATGCTCCAGCTCAGAAACTGGATATCGTTGGCAACCTGCAATTCACCGGAGCTTTAATGCCAAACAGTTCCGCTGGCACAACAGGACAAATTCTAACATCCGCAGGCCCCGGGGCTCCTCCTACATGGCAGGCAGGTAGTGGTGGTGCGGGATGGCAACTTATCGGAAATGCGGGGACAACCGTAGGCACCAACTTTATCGGAACTACCGATGCTGTAGATTTTGCTACGTTTACTTCCAATACCGAACGTATGAGGGTCCAGGCAGGCGGCAATGTAGGTATCGGAACAACAGCACCCGTCAATAAATTGGATGTAAACGGATCTATGGCAATAGGTGGTTTTGCAGGTATTGATAACGCTCCGGGCAATGGTTTAATTGTAAGTGGCTTTACGGGAATTGGTCAGGCATTTCCATCGCAGCAACTGGATGTGTTTGGCAATGTGCAATTCAGCGGGGCATTAATGCCTAATTCTACTGCCGGTACGACAGGACAAGTGTTAACTTCTGCAGGCCCTGGCATTGCCCCTACCTGGCAAAACGGTAATCTGGCTGGCTGGAATCTGAATGGAAATGGAGGTACCACTGCAGGTGCGAATTTTATAGGTACTACAGATGCAAATGCCTTTGTTCTGAAGACTAATAATGTGGAACATATGCGAATGCTTTCTGCGGGTAATGTCGGCATTGGTACAACAACGCCTGCAACTCAACTTGAAGTAGCCGGAACTGTTAGTGTGATGGCTGGAACTGCCTCAGGGGGCCCTACAGTAGTTACCTACAACATTCCATTTGCTGGTTTGGTAAATCAACCAACTACCTGTTCCGCCAATTCCTATTATAACTGTTCTGGAAACCCAGGTATTACCTGGAGTTCAGTAGGAAGTGGAACTGTAACTGCCGTCAGTATTCAGGTAAACATTGCCGTTGATTGCAATGGAGGTTCTATTGCAGGAACTTTGAACGGAACTGGAAGCGGGAGCATAACAGATGGTGCTAATTGTGCTTGTGCTGCGAAAAATAACATTTATACCTATAGCCCACCACTGGGAAGCTACATTGTCGGAGGAGTTAATAATTTTGTTCTGACCAGTAATGGAAGCTGTTTGGGTATGAGTATCAATACAACCTGGCCTGCAGGTACCTACGCCGTAGTGACTGTAACGTATAACGAACCAGTAGTAGGGGGTCAACCAGGTAATGTAGGTATAGGTACCACAAGCCCTTCGTCAAAATTAGAAATAGATGGAGCTTTGGGAGCCACGCTGAAAATTGTGGATGGAAGTCAGGGCGCAGGTAAAATTCTGACTTCTGATGCAGCGGGTAATGGAAGCTGGCAGGCAATAGGATCAGTGGCAAGCACAGGCTGGCAACTTACAGGCAATTCAGGAACCACACCGGTTACTAATTTTATCGGTACGACTGATGCCGTTGATTTTACACTTTTCTCAGGCAATGCAGAACGTATGCGCTTAAGTGCAGCTGGCAATATTGGCATCGGTACCAGCGTTCCTGGGGCCAAATTAGAAATCGACGGAACCTCAGGTACTACTCTGAAAATTGTGGATGGGAATCAAGCAAATGGTAAAGTTCTTACTTCTGACGCTTCAGGTAATGCAAGCTGGAGTTCTTCTGCAGCAGGATCCGGATGGCTGCTTTTGGGTAATGCAGGTACCACACCGGGGACGAATTTTATTGGTACTACTGACGCGAAAGATTTTACACTGTTTACAAATAATGCAGAACGCATGCGTATCAGTTCGGCCGGGAACGTTGGAATTGGAACTACTGTACCTTCAAATATTTTACAACTTGTGAATAATCAGAATAATTCGACCATTGAAAACATCGTAAATGCAACTTCCGGAACCCTGGCAGCAGAAGTCCTTTCGCTCGGTTCTGATGCAAACACGGGCGGTACCAATGTCTTTGAATTTGGACATTTTAATTCCGGGTATACACAAATGGCGGGCTTTGACTTCACACAAAGTGGCGCTATTTTAGCCTCTGATTTGAATGGATTATCACTTGTTTCATCCAATGCAGGATCCGGACACATGCGGTTTTTTACAGGAGGACTTACTGCCGGATTTGAACGGATGCGGATTACAGCTGCCGGGTTGGTCGGCATCGGGACCACTACACCAGTTAATAAATTAGATGTAAGTGGCGGTATGGCAATTGGTTCTTATGCAGGTGTTTTCTCATCTCCATTTGATGGATTAATTGTGAGCGGCTTAATGGGAGTTGGTAAAACGAGTCCTACTCAACCATTGGATGTTACAGGCAATGTTCAATTCAGCGGGGCCTTAATGCCTAACTCAATTGCAGGTACTGCCGGACAAGTGCTTACATCAGCAGGTGCAGGCCTGGCTCCTACCTGGACCAGCGGTTCTGGAGGCTGGAATTTAACAGGCAATTCTGCAACAACAGCTGGCCCTAATTTTATTGGTACAGTAGATGGTACTGATTTTGTCTTTAAAACAAACAATTCAGAACGCATGCGGATATTGTCGAATGGGAATATTGGCATAGGTACATCAGTTGCTGTGACACAATTACAGGTAGCCGGTGTTGCCAGTGTTATGGGTGTTCCGGCCAGTTCTGGCGGTACTAATACAATTACGTATAACATTCCTGTTGGGAATTTAATCAATCAAACAGTAAGTGGCTGTGGACAAGCTGGTTCAGAATACAATAATTGCACTTCCCAACAGCCAGGTTTTACGTGGACATCAACAGGTAGTGGCACCCTTACCTCGGTTAGTATTCAGGTGAATATTGGAGTAGATTGTAATGGAGGTTCAATTGCAGCGACACTTAATGGCACTTCAAGTGGATCCGTTACAGATGCTTCAAATTGTATTTGTGGGTTCAGAAATAATATACTCACTTATACCCCGACTCTGGGAAGCCTCAACATAGGCACTTTAAATACGTTCCTAATGACCCCTCCAACTTCCTCCTGCCTTGGTCAATGTACAAATTCAACCTGGCCGGCAGGAACCTATGCAATCGTAACAGAAATTTATTCCACTCCACCTACTTCAGCTGTACCTGCCAGTATCTGCATCGGAACCACCATTCCTACAAGCCCCTTACAAGTCGTCGGACTTCCAGTCTTTGCTAACAATGCTGCAGCAATTGCAGGCGGGCTTACTGTAGGTGCTTTCTATAGAACCGGCGCAGATCCGGATCCGGTTTGTGTGGTGCATTAAAATTCTCACCATCAATAATCCTACAAGATCTTTCCGAAATTAATTCCAAGACTAAAAATCAATTCGTTGGGCGTGGAAAAGTTCGATATGGACGATCCTGAAGAGGAGGTATTATTAATACCCTGATAAGCAAACCCAAGATTTATTCTTGAAAATTCAACATTTAGTCCAATACGGTAACCCCAGCCGGAGGGTTGCACTGCAACTGAGGTACCACTACTATATTGAGAAGTATATATCCAGTTGTACACCGGCCCTCCTTCAATTCGCAAAACTTTAAGAAACCGTATGCCAAAAAGGATAGGAATTTCTACCGTGCCATAATCAAAATTTGGTGTGTTAACGGTTCCATTCGTATTGATAAAATTGAGGATACCAGACTGATAACTTACCAATACCATTGGTTTAATAAAAACAGGGCCCAGGTTTAACCTTCCCATAAATCCTGCTTCAAATCCGGAAATACTGCTCCCATTAATAGTGCTGATAGCTGTATTGCCTGGAATTTTAGTTATATCAAGCGAAGTTGTCGAACCTCCTAAACTAATACCGGTAGTAAAGGATTGTGCCTGTTGCAGAACAGGACATATAAAAAATAGAGCAGCAACCAGAATAAACGTTTTTACTTTCATGTTTCTTTGATCTGATTAGTTCTGACAAAATTAATTATTTTACTTCCTGTATATCCAGTGAGTAATTGATTTCTATGTCCTATCTACAGAAATTTATCACTACATTTACTTGATTATACTTCCATGATGGAGTTTAAAGCAGGAGAGTTACTCGACAAAATATACTTACCGGCCGATCTTCGGAAATTAAGCGAAGATCAATTGCCTCAGATTTGCAATGAATTGCGTCAATACATAATTGATGTGGTGTCCGTTAAGGGCGGACATTTTGGGGCTAGTTTGGGTGTAATTGAGTTGACAGTTGCTTTGCATTATATTTTTAATACTCCCTACGATCAATTGATATGGGATGTTGGACATCAGGCTTACGGGCATAAGATACTCACCGGGAGAAGAGAAGTCTTCCCGACAAACAGAATTTACAAAGGCATCAGCGGCTTTCCCAAACGTAAAGAAAGCGAGTACGACACGTTCGGAGTGGGCCATTCTTCTACGTCCATTTCGGCGGCTCTTGGAATGGCGGTAGCGACACGCTATAAAAAAGAAGTGGATCGCAAGGTAATTGCCGTAATAGGTGACGGCGCAATGACTGCAGGTATGGCTTTTGAAGGGTTAAATCATGCAGGCTTTGACAGCTCGGACATGCTGGTGGTCCTTAATGACAATTGCATGTCCATAGACCCCAATGTGGGCGCTTTGAGAGACTATCTTACTGACATCACAACTTCTCATACGTATAACAAAGTAAAAGACGACATCTGGCATCTGCTTGGGAAAATAAGCAAGTTTGGTCCGAATGCACAGAATATCGCTTCCAAAGTCGAAAAAGCCATTAAGACTACGCTACTTAACAGAAGTAATTTATTTGAGTCGCTGAAATTCCGCTATTTTGGGCCAGTTGATGGTCACGATGTCATACGGATGAAAAAGGTTCTGGAAGATTTAAAGGATATTCCCGGCCCTAAAATTTTGCATTGCCTGACAACCAAAGGAAAGGGGTATAAATTTTCCGAAGAAGGGGATCAGACGGTCTGGCATTCTCCGGGACTTTTTGATAAACACACCGGACAATTGATTAAGGTGGTTCCTAAAGAACCACAGCCCCCAAAATACCAGGATGTATTTGGATATACGCTCCTGGAACTGGCTGAAAAGAATCCAAAAATTATGGGAATAACACCTGCGATGCCAAGCGGATGTTCATTGAATATAATGATGAAAGCTATGCCTGACAGGGCTTTCGATGTAGGTATAGCCGAACAGCATGCGGTAACTTTTTCTGCAGGTTTGGCGACTCAGGGATTGATTCCATTTTGCAACATCTATTCTTCCTTTATGCAGCGTGCCTACGATCAGGTGATACATGATGTGGCGCTGCAAAATCTGCATGTTGTATTTTGCCTGGACAGAGGAGGGGTTGCCGGATCTGATGGCCCGACTCATCACGGGGCATATGACCTGGCATATTTCAGATGTATTCCGAATATGGTTGTTTCAGCTCCAATGAATGAGGAAGAGCTTAGAAACCTGATGTATACAGCCCAGCTGGAAAGCACCAAGGGCCCTTTTTCTATAAGGTACCCGCGCGGAAATGGTGTTATGCCTGTTTGGAAAACTCCTTTTCAAAAAATAGAGATCGGTAAAGGACGTCAGGTAACCTCAGGTCATGAACTGGCCATTCTAAGTATTGGCACCATGGGTAATTACGCTGTTAAAGCGGTCAACGAACTGGCTAAGGAAGGATTAAGCATCGCTCACTATGACATGCGGTTTGTAAAACCAATTGATGAGTCTTTATTGCATGAGGTATTCAAAAAGTTCAATAAGATAGTTACTGTTGAAGATGGCTGTATTATGGGTGGTATGGGTAGCGCTGTCCTCGAGTTTATGTCAGACAATGGCTATTCAGCTCATGTAAAACGTCTGGGAATTCCCGATCTTGTTGTAGAACATGGGGAACAAAAAGAATTGTATGCCGAATGCGGCTATGATGATAAAGCCATCCTTACTGCCATAAGGGAATTGCTTGAAACTAAAGGCAATTCTTCAAAAGCCATTTCATTGCGTATTTAACTGGCATTATTACTATATTTGAAGGATAAATCACAATAAGTATGACCATCTTTAATTTAAAAACTTCCATTTTCAGGATATTTTCAGCATTTATTATTGCATTCTTCCTGCTAAGTTGCGGTGGCAATAAACAGGATGACACCATTGCTGGTGATGAAAAGACTGCTACAGAGAAAGAGTCCAAAGACACCCTGGTTCAAAGTATTTTTTATTCTGTCCCCTCCCCTATTGAGACGGCAACTCTTATTCAAAAAACCGGCGTACCCTACAATAAGGATTATTTGAATGACATAAATAATGTATCCAAATACACGACTACGGGAGGAAAAGCGCTTGGCCTTGGAGTTTATGGAACTGACCTTAGTTTTACCAGTATTTATGATCAGACTCAGGAATCTATGCTTTATCTAAAATGCGCCAATAACTTATCAAGTGGGCTAGGTATCAGTAATGCTTTCGATCAAAGTACAGCCGACCGGATAGAAGCAAATAAAGGCAACAAGGATTCTTTACTTGGCATTATCTCTGAATCATTTTGGACTGCAGATTCCTATCTGAAAGACAATGAGCGTCCGGGAACTTCTTCTTTAATTATTGCAGGGGGGTGGATAGAAGCGGTTTATATTGCTACTAAAATTGCGGAAAGTAGCAAGAATCAGGATATTGTATTACGTATTGCGGAACAAAAATTCACCCTGGATAACATCGTGAAAATGCTTAAGAAATATGATTTTGATGCTACGATAGCAGATGTTTATAAGGATCTGATGGATATCAAATCTGTTTACGATCAGGTAACGTTAACCAAATCTGCCTACTCTACGGCCACAGATAGCAAATCAGGTATTACTACTGTGGGAGGCAAAAACCAATTGAATATGACTCCTGAACAATTAAAAACGATCAGCGAAAAAATTAACACATTGAGGACGAAAATCACAAAATAATTCATGCAAAGACAATCAGGTTTAAGATTCACTTTATTTATTGCAATCGCTTTGGTTTGGGGCTTTAGTTTTGAGGCTTCTGCGCAATGCAGATCAGTTGCCAAAAAGCAATGTTTTCCTCAACTTGCGCCTTACACACAGAATGGTCAGTTTAACAGCGTCCGTCTTGCCGGAGGAGAAACAGCGGAAGTGCAAATGACTTTTTATGCCGGTCAGAATTATCGGCTGATGGTATGTGCAGAGGGGGTATTGGGTGATGTAAGTTTCAAAGTTTCTTCAGCTGATAAACAGGAAATTTTTAACAGCAAAAAAACAGATGCCAAAATGTGGGATTTTAACGTAGCTGCTACCCAGCAATTGATTGTATTGGTTGAAGTTCCCCCCTCTGATTCTCAAACTAAAATTATCCCCGAAGGATGTGTTTCTATTTTGGTTGGATTTAAGAAATTATAAGTCCGGGTAAATTTACTGGAACACAATTCAAGATTGTGCCACCTTAAATTATTTTCTACCAAAAAGCAACAGCCTTACTTATTATAATTAATCTCTTTTACCAAGGCTCCTGTTTCATCATAGTACTTCCAGTATCCTGCCTCTTTATCCTGTTTATATTGCCCTTCATAACGAAGTTTACCGTTCTCAAACCAGGTTTTTGTAGGACCGTCTTTAATGCCATTATTAAAAAAGGTTTCACTCCAGGGCTTCCCATCACTGTACCAGCTATACCACTGACCGTCCCGTTTGCTTTTTTTATAATTACCCTGAGATTTAAGAACCCCATTTTCATACTTTATCTTTTCTTCCCCATTTTTTTCGAAAGGGTCATTGACAACCTGCTTAGCAGCAGTATCTCCGGGAGTATTGTTCTTCGAGCCAGCTGAGGGCTTATTAGAGCAAGCCATTGCAAAAATCAGCAGAAGAAAGAAACCGCCGGGAAACAGGCCAATCTCAATAATTTTACTTTTTTTCATATGCTCGTTTATTAGTTTTATCGGTTCATAGCTCAGCGCCGGTTGGCTTAAATAGGGGCCAACATCCGGTGAATGTTGGAGCCAGACTTGGTGGTGCGCTATTTACCCTCCGTTGGAAAATTTTTAGTTCTGATAAGCTTATCCTTGTTATACGTTTCTTCTTTTGTCACAATCCCTTTTTCATCCAAATATTTCCATGTTCCTGTTTTCTTTTCATCTTCATAAATTCTCACTGAGCTTGGATTTTTGTTCTTATTATAATCTGTCCAGGTTCCATTCCATTTCCCGTTTTTATAATTACCGATGGTCAAAAGATTACCGTCTATATCCCAATATTTCCATTCTCCTTCTGTTTTATCACCTATCATTTTTCCTTTGCTTTGCATGCGTCCATTTGTGTACCAGGTGGTCCAGAGCCCATCTTGTTTACCATTAATGAAGTTTTCTTCGCTCTGCCTGACACTTCCCGGATACCAGGTTATCCATATTCCTTCCTTTAGGTCATTTTTATACGTACCCTGGGACTTTTTATTTCCATTCTCAAGCCACGCAGTCGAAAGTCCTTCTTTTTTATTTGCTGCGTAATGCTCTTCACTTTTTTTATTTCCGTTTGGGTAATAATAAACCCACAAGCCTTCCAGCAGATCGCCCTTGCAATTTCCCATTTGTTGCAATCTCCCTTCTTCGTCCCAGAAAATCCATAAGCTGTCGGGTACACTTTTTTTGAAATACCCTTTCTTTAGTTTTATTCCGGATTCATAATAAAACATCCATTCACCAACGTAATTACCATCAAACACATTTCCTTCACAACGAACCTTTCCGTCCGGATAATAATAACTTTTCTTCTCACCCTGAGCTGAAACAAAAGTGCTTATTGAAATAAAAAGAAGAAGAATTTTGTTTTTCAATTCAACTGATATTATTAAAGCTATCGAACCGGTTCAAATGGTCTCCAGGATATTAATTTAAACTAATTTTTTCGCTCAGTTGTAAATTTAACCAATTGTTCCAGAGATGTTCTTGCCTCATTCGCATTAAATGTAGCCAACAGTTCCAATGCCCTGGCCTTATAAGCATTCATTTGCTGATTGGCATATTCAATACCTCCGCTAGCTGTAACAAAATCAATTACCTCTGCAACTTTTACGGAATCGTTGTTATTGTTTTTAATTATATTGATAATCTTGCGCTTCTTCATATACTCTGCTTTGCTCAATGCGTAAATAAGGGGCAGAGTCATTTTCTTCTCCTTTATATCTATACCTGTTGGTTTACCAATATTTTCTCCGGTTCCGTAATCAAACAGATCATCTTTTATCTGAAAAGCAATTCCTACCAATTCACCAAAATGCCGCATCTTTTCTATCACCGCTTTATCTTCAGTAACGGAAGCAGCTCCGCAGGAACAACAGGAGGCAATCAACACAGCTGTTTTTTGCCGGATGATGTCAAAATAAATTTTTTCATCTATGTCCAGCTTACGTGCTTTTTCGATTTGCAGCAGCTCACCTTCACTCATTTCGCGTACGGCATTGCTGACTATCCTGAGTAAATGAAAATCATTATTGTCTACCGAAAGTAAAAGGCCTCTCGACAATAGATAATCGCCAACAAGAACCGCTATTTTATTTTTCCATAGTGCATTCACGGAGAAAAAACCACGACGTATATTTGAATCGTCCACAATATCATCATGTACCAGTGTTGCAGTATGCAATAGCTCAATCAATGCAGCTCCACGATGGGTCATTTCATTCATTTCTCCGCAAAGCTTGGCTGACAGAAATACAAACAGAGGTCTTATCTGTTTCCCTTTTCGCTTAACGATGTAATGCGTTATTTTATCAAGCAGGGGCACTGAACTTCGCATGGAATCAAGGAATTTGTGCTCAAATTCCTCCATCTCGGATTTAACGGGTATTTTTATTTGATCTATGTTCAGCATCTGTAATCCGGGTTCGGTATTGGACGGAATCAGCATCTCAAGGTATTAAAATAATCTTAGAGCCACCTGCTTTTTTAGCTATATTTACCTGTCTCTCAAAAGTACTGATTTAAAAATCATGCCCCTTCGGCTCCTCCTGTTTGCGGTGATTCTTTTGATTTTTGCTCCACCTTCCTGTTCCGGGCAAAACTGCAGAAATGACCTTCAATTGATAAGAAACAATTCTGCTTCGCAAAAAACTACCAGTGCTTCCGGCCACCCATCCTTTTTGAAGACAAAAGGGATAACCTTCAATCCTGTTTTCCTGCTGCTCCGGTACAGCATGTATTTTTACCAGCAAATTGTATCCCGGCAGATTGGAGCAAACTGTATGTATGAAAGCTCCTGTTCCAATTTCAGCAAAAATACTTTCCGTCAGTTTGGTATTATGAAAGGAATACTTTTATCAGCTGATCGGTTAACAAGATGCACACCGGGCGCACTCAATGAAACGCCATCCGTATTTATTGATGAAAAACTTAAAATTATAGACGAGCCCGCTTTTTATTTCCGGTCTGCTACAGTGTATTTAAAAAATAATTAACATCTGATACTTACGCTTTTGGCCCGGCTTCAATTGACCCATCTGTTTTCTCTGGCTTTATTATCAACAACCCTTCTGCAGGATATATATTCACAAAACAAGGGATCAGATTCACGCTTTTATAATTACTTGTTAAAGGAAGAAATGTTCCTGGAAGCGGATGACTACATTGAACTCAATCCGGATATATTTAGTACGAATGATTCACTTAATTTCAACCATGCATATGTAAAATACCGCTTGCAGGAGATTGACTCTTCGCTGATCTATTTAAAACACGTTCCTCCTACTTCCCCCTTGTATGTCTCTGGAAATAACTTCATCACCCAGATATACATGAATCAGGGGAAAACGGACTCTGCTAAAAAGTATCTGGCCGCTAAAAAGAGTGTCGGGTCACCTGACATTTCTTCCGATATATTCACATTGCAATCTTCTGGTTTAGCGCTACTCGATAGGGACACTGCTGCTTACCATAAACAGTTCTATGGAGCCCTCTTTGAAAACAGGGAGCTGTTCCAGCAGCACAACACTTTAAACGAAACCTTTAATGAACTAAAGAAAGTGAAAAAAAAATCGGTCCTGGCTGCAGGCTTACTTTCTGCATTGGTTCCCGGCCTTGGAAAAATATATGCCGGAAATAACGCTCAGGGGTTCAGCGCATTTCTGTTTTCGGGAATACTTGCAGCCCAGGCGTATGAAGGGTACTACAGGGGAGGAATTTCAGATCCCCGATTTATAGTTTACAGCTGCCTGTTCAGCCTTTTTTATGTTTCCAATATATATGGCAGTGTACTGAGCGTCAGCGTCAAAAACAACCAGCTAAATTCACAGATCAATCATGAAATTACAGTCAATACCAGCATACCTCTGCGCTATTTTTTTGGTCACTGATTCCTTTTCTCAGACCCTAAAATATGCGGACAGTTTATTTAGAGCATCCAGTTTTAAACATGCCGCGGTCTATTATGAGAAAGCACTTTACGAATCTGCCAACCCATCCGTGAACAACCAACTGCTGTTCAAAAAGGCCATTTGTTATAAGCAGCAGCTGGATTACAAAGCCGAACTTGAAAATCTGCACCGGATACAGATTCAGCTTTGCAGTGATTCCTTTCGCTATGCGTGTTATTATGAAAAAAGCCTGAGCCTGTACCTTTCCAAAAACTATTCTGCAGCCGCTCAGGAAATGTTGAATCTTAACTTTTTTGTAAGGGACTCCACCTTGCGGCTGAAAAATTTATACCTGGAAATTTTAATTGATTGCCAGATGGATTTGTATGAAGAGGCTGCAGTCAATATGATTCTGTTTATGAAAATGGAAAAACTTTCTCCTGATTCAGCCATGTTGCTGAAGTTAAAGCATCCCGCATTTAAAAATATCCAAAAGGCCCGTCTGATGTCCGCCTTTCTGCCGGGTCTGGGCCAGGCCTACACCGGGCAGTATAAAGATGCCACGTTTTCTTTCCTTTTAACCGGCGGAGCTGCAGCCTATGGTATTGTGAGCGTAATTGGGCAGTACTATTTCTCAGCAGTATTTACCGGTGCAACATTTTGTTACCGCTTTTATGCCGGAGGTCTGAAATACAGTCAGAAATGTGCCCTCAATTACAATGAACAAAAGAAAAATGCCCTCATTGCGGATATTTCAGACTATTTGTCATTACATTTGAAATAATATATCACGGTGGCTAATTGATTTTTCATAAATAACGAATCATGGGTAAAAAACTATTTACACTCTGCTTATCACTGATAATGGGCTATTCATTCCATTTAAATGCACAAACGGTAAACCGTGTGGAAATTGAAGCGAAAAAAGTGGCCGATGACTATCGGGTCATACCCATTGGAAAAGAAGGACTTATTATGTTTTATGAATCGGAAGAAGGAGCAAAAGGTCACAACAAAATATGGGTGTTCTCCAAATACGATACCGACTTTAAAGAAGTCTGGACCAAGGAATTTCCGATAGAACGGGGAATGGATTTTATAAGTTCGGATTTAAACAAAGATAAACTTTACCTTTTTTTAGGCCGTAATGCGAATCAGGGAGCATCTGGCTTCCGGGATAACTCAGGTAACTTTGAAATTGTCACACTGGAAATAAAATCAGGGACAATTAAAAATACTTCAGGGACAATTCCATTCAAAGCGGACCTGAGTCAGAATTTTTCCGTGATCAAAAATCATGCTTTCTTATCTGGAAAGACTTTGCCAACAATGAGCGATGCCTGCCTGCAGGGTTGCCTTACATGCACCTTTACTCCCTGGATTTTTCAATATACCATTTTTAAATTTAAGCCTGTAATTATTGATTTTGATATTAGTACGGGAACTTCTAAAATGGTACCGAATACTGAATACAAAGGCAATTCTTTCATTATGGAATCAGAAAAATCTTTTGACGGATCCGGCATGGATTTTATTATCAAGAACAAACCAAGCAGTCAGGAACAGACCAGGTTTTTTCTGAAACGCTATTCTGAAAAAGCAGATGAACTAAAAAAGACTACAATCAAAGGGGATATCAAAAATGAACTGGTCACTTCCCGGGTTATGAACCTCAACGACAAGGAGCAGATTCTGGTGGGCACATATAAGCGGGCAACCCCTCCCAAACGGTATTTCAATCCGGCAAATAACAAAGCAATGGCAATCGGTACGGATGCAGAAGGTTTGTTTTTTAGCAAAATTGATGGCGACCAGCAAAAGTACATCAAGTATTATACTTTCAAGGATTTCAAGCAGTTCTATATTTTGGTTACGAATTATGGAAACAAACAAAAAACTCAGAAACAAATAGAGAAGGTTAAGAAGAAAATGGAGGATGAAAATTTTGTCCTGAACTATAAACTACTGGTACATGACATCATTGTAAAAAATGATCAATACATTATGATTGCTGAAGCTTATTATCCGGAATTTCATACAGAAAGTGTTTATGTATCTGATAGCAAAGGGGGACATTATGAAAACAGACAGGTTTTTGATGGTTTTCGTTATACACATGCCTTAGTAGCAGGCTTCAATAAGAACGGAGAAAAACTTTGGGATAATAGTTTTGAAATTCAGGATATCCTGACCATGAACTTAAAAGAAAGGGTACGGGTTCTACCCGGCGATGATGAAACAGTTCTTGTCTATGCCTTAGGGGGAAGTGTCCGATCAAAAGTGATCAGGGGCTCTGATGTTGTTGATGGGAAAACCTCAACTAAACTCGATACTGGAAAAGAAAAGGATAAAGTAAAATCCACCGGTAATTCGGATATTGAATATTGGTATGATAACTACTTTGTATCCTACGGGTATCAAAAGATTGAAAATAAGGAGGCCAAGACCCGTGCTGAAAAGAAAAGAAGGGTCTACTTTTTTAACAAAATCGCATACCAATAAAAAATGTCTTCTTCCAGGGGTTTGACATGCCTGCTTTCTGCTTTCTTATCATTGACGGGATCTTTTGCCCAGAATCTTTATCAACCATTTGAATTTCCAGCCCAAATACCCTCTCCTTACCAGGTGGACGCAATTACTATTTACAACAAATTACTGTTTTCTACAAAAAGTAAAAAAATATCAAAGGATGAAATTGCCAGGTATTGCGAATTTATGTCTTTCGGAAAAAAGAGTTGCTTTACGTCGGGGCACCTGTATTGTAATTGGGAAAAGGCCGAAAACTATTTAAACAATGTATTGCACCAAATCCTGCCGGATTCGTTGAAAAACAGGAAAAACATACATGTATATTTAACACGTGATGCCGATTTCAATGCCTACTCCATTTATGATGGAAGTATATTTTTCAATATTGGCAGTTTGGCGGAAATTCCTGATGAAGCCACAACTGCATTTATACTCGGACATGAAGTAGCTCATTACCTTCACAACGACTCTTACCGACAGTACGAAAAAAATGTTATTGAAAGCAACCGCTCCGATTTTAAATCCAAATCCGTGGAAATATCTTTTGCCAAAGCAGATTACTCCAGAGAAGCCGAAAGAGATGCTGACAGCCTTGGTTATTTGTTTGCCTCAACCGCCGGGATCCGGCTACACGACATGCTGACCTTTTTCTATGAGGACCTTATCCAGCAAAACATCTCCGAAAAAGCAAATCAGCGGAAACACATTTTGAATGTTGGTTCCAAAAGAGACTCTGGTCTGATTGCCAATCAAAAATTAGTTCACGATATGCTGCTTGACCACCCCGTTTCAAAAGAGCGGATTGACTTTCTTACAAAACTGGATCAGACAAACCGGAATAAAAAATACACGAAAGGGTTTTCGGTTGATAACCAGTTATTCAGGTCTCTCCAACAACAAGCCAGATACGAACGGCTGAACACCTGTATACAGAATCTTGATTTCTACGATTGTGTTCTTTATGCATTCACGTATTATCTTTATCAGCCGGACAACGCTAACTATCTGTATTTTATGCTTGATGGCATTCGTAAACTGGTTGCCACCGAAGACGAGTACGAAAAAAAAGGATTCTTAACTCAGCATTTGAAGAGCTATTTTAAATCCAGGCAGGGTGTTTTGCATAATCTTAACCTGTTGTTTACAGACAGTACGGCTATGGGCAAAATAAAAGATAAAGCCCTTGCTGATACATCAACTGTAGCTTTTGAAAATTACGAACAAGCCTTCGGGTATTTTTTAAAAAAGTCCCTGGCACTGGGATTCAATGAGGCTAATCTCATTGCTGCTCAATGGAATTTCAATCAGGAGGCCCTGCGGAAAAATTATTGCGAAATGTACCTCGAAAACCCTGCTGCAAAGTATAAGGAATATGCGACTCAGTTGATGAATAACGGCCTAAGTAACAGTTTAAAGCCTAATGCCAATGAGCTTTTCGTAATAAATTACCTGAACGAAGAGGAGGAATACAACGATGGTGTTTACAAACGCTTCATCGCCTCAAATGAAGAATCACCTGGATTTCTGAATGAACTGGGAAGGCAAATGAAAAAAAAATATCCGGATAAACAGTTTCTCATTCTTGACAGCCTGAAAGAGAAAGCCTTTGATAAATACAATAAAATGGGCGTACTGATTGAGCTTTCCTTTATGTTAAATGGGAAAAACGATAAATCAAAAGAAAGGAAAAACGAAGTATATTTTGACGGAGGATCATCCGCGGAACAAAAAAGTAATAAGCCCGACTTGTTTACACTTGATCAGGGTTTATGGTATTTTTTTAAAGAGCATAAAATTGCCAGATTGGAATATGTATCAACTTCCACCTATGAAAATAAAAAAAGAGCCAGGCGTCAGGAGGAAAATTATTTGCAGATTGGCTATTTCTGTTTTGATATCCACGATGCTAACAGGATCCGGCATACTGAAAAACAATATAAATTAAAGGATTTGGACATTTCCGGAAGGTATCCCAAATATGTTATGGAACTGATGGAATCAAGATAGAGATTCCGCCTTATTCTTATTTGCCAGCTGTCCACACGCTGCATCAATATCCTTCCCTCGGCTTCGCCGGATATTTACAATCAGTTTATTCTTCTCCAGATGCCCTACAAATGCAGCCAACCGCGCCTCAGTAGTTTGCTCCAACTCCCCGGCTTCTATGGGATTGTATTCGATGATATTGATTTTGCTTGGTACACGTTTCCAAAAATTGACCAATTCCTGTGCGTCGTTTATGGTATCGTTAAAATCCTTAAATACGATGTATTCAAATGTCACTCTGGTTCCTGTCTTTTCATGGAAATAATTCAACGCTTCTGCCAAAGCATCCAGTGAATTCTGTTCATTAATCGGCATGATCTTGTTCCGCTTTTCATCATTTGCAGCATGCAGTGAAAGAGCAAGGTTAAACCTCACCTCGTCATCCCCCAGTTTTTTAATCATTTTGGCGATTCCGGCTGTTGAGACTGTGATCCGCTGAGGTGACATACCAAGGCCTTCAGGTGATGTGATTTTTTCAATTGACTCCAATACGTTTTTATAATTGAGCAGGGGTTCTCCCATGCCCATGTAAACAATATTGGACAGGGGAATACTGTATTTTTCAAGAGCCTGATCCCGGATCAACACAACCTGATCATAAATCTCCGCTGCATCGAGGTTGCGCAGCCGGTCCATTCTTCCGGTTGCACAAAATTTGCAGGTTAGGCTGCAACCTACCTGTGAAGATATACAGGCCGTCATGCGCTCGCTCGTTGGGATCAATACTCCTTCAACAATATTACCGTCATACAAACGAAATGCATCTTTAATGGTACGATCCCTGCTTACCTGAAAATTGTCCACTGCAACTGCCTGGATGACAAAGTTTTGTTCCAGCAGTTCCCGGATGTCTTTGGAAAGATTGGTCATTTCAGCGAAACTGTGGGCAGATTTTTGCCATAGCCATTCATATACTTGTTTGGCACGGAAGGGCTTTTCTCCTTTTTCGGTGAAAAAGGTTTTTAGATCTTCTACTGTTAATAACCGTATGTCCTTTTTAGTACTCATTTTGCTCCCCAAAGTTAATCATTTGTTAGCTTTGGATTTATGTTTATATTTGCATAAGTATTTATATAAATATTTATATATATGGACTACCTGAAAGATTTGAATGAATTAGCACTTGGTTCCCGTTTAAAACGCCTGAGTGACACCATTATGCGTGAGGTGACAATTCTTTACCAAAAATCCGGCATCGATTTTGAACCTTCCCTGATGCCTGTGTTTAATTACCTGAGCAATAATAAGGAAGCAGGAATTACGCAAATAGCAACTTCCCTCAGCATATCTCAACCGGCCGTTTCTCAATTTATAAGTACCCTGACAAAAAAGGGTTACGTAAAACTTTCCATCGACAAGATAGATACCCGGAAAAGAAATTTGCAGCTCACCAATAAAGGAAGAAGTCTGTTAATACAGTTAAAGCCAATATGGGAAGTGATTGCGGCTGAGGTAAAGGTGATGGTTATTGAATCAGAGCCTAACCTGCTGGATGCCCTGAATAAATTTGAAACCAATTTCATTAAAATGAATTTCAATGAGCGGGTGCTGAACAAAATAAACCCGGAGGGGAGTGAAGTTGTTAAAATTGCAGAGTACAGGGATAAATATAAGGATGCCATCCGGCGGTTAAATTATGAATGGCTGGAAAAATATTTCACGGTGGAGCCAATTGATGTACGCTCGCTGTCAAATCCTCAAAAGGAAATTATTGATAAGGGTGGTTATGTGTGTTTTGCTGTGATGGGTGAGGAAGTGGCTGGTACTGCTTCTTTGCTGAAAGTAAAAAATAATGTTTATGAATTGGGAAAGATGGCTGTTACTGAAAAATATCAGGGGAAAAAGATTGGGCAGAAGTTAATGGAGCATTGCATTGAAAAAGCAAGGGGACTTAAATCAAAAAAAGTGATCCTGTATTCCAACAGTAAACTGGCTGCTGCCATCAATCTTTATTTCAAAAACGGGTTCCGGGTGATTCCTATGGAGGAGTCTGTTCCTTATAAAAGAAGTAATATTAAAATGGAACTCTTATTGAATTAAAGGAGCATGTATATTTGTACACTACAGTACAAATTTAAGAATCCTTTATGAACAGATACATTACTGCTGATTCTATATTCCCTGTTTCAAGCTCTCCTGTAAAGGATGGTGTGGTAGTATTAAATGATACCGGAACAATTCTTGATTTGATTGATCCTGTTCTGCAGCCCATAGGCCCCGAATTCAAAACAGCCATTGAAAAGCACTCAGGTATCATCTGTCCCGGTTTCATAAACACCCATTGCCATCTTGAATTATCCTGGATGAAGGGAATTATACCAGAAAGGCTGGGGATGGCCGGGTTTATTAAAGGTCTTATTGCTGCACGAAGAGCCTATAATCACGAAATGGCTTTAACAGCTATTGAAAAGGCTGAAGTGGAAATGATTAACAATGGGATTGTCGCCGTAGGTGATATCTCCAATAACGATTCTACTTTTGCCCAAAAAGGAAAAAAAAATTTAATGTATCATACTTTTTTAGAGGTTTTTGATTTGGATACTGCAAAGGCAGAACTGGTTTTCAATGCTGCAATTAAGCTTTTGGCCTTGTATCCAATGGAAATGCAGGAACATAAGGAAAACCTGAAGCACAAGACAGATCTGCAATTCCCAGACCCAAAAAATATTTCCATTGTTCCCCATGCCCCCTACTCTGTCTCAGGGAATCTTTTTAAACTAATAGGACAACAAGCTGCTCAAACCAATTCACTGATAAGCTACCACAGTCAGGAAAGCCCGGCAGAAAGTGAATTGTTCATCAGCAAGAGCGGAATGCTGTTTGATTATTTCAATTCGCTGGGTATGAATCTGGACTACATTGAAAAAACTGGGCTTAATTCACTGCGTTCAACGCTACCCTGGTTTTCAAAAACCAATAAAACTTTGCTGGTCCATAATACTTTTTCGGACAAAAAGGATATTAAGTATGCGCTAGATTATTTTACCCAACAGGGAAAAAAAATCGGTGATAACCTGTTTTTCTGCTTTTGCCCAAATGCTAACCTGTATATAGAAAATCGATTACCTGAATTCAATTTATTCATAGAAGCAGGAGCCCAATGCACCATTGGAACTGATAGTCTTGCTTCTAATCATTCGCTTTCAATTCTGGATGAGCTAAAGGTCATTTCTAAAAGTAATCTTTCAATTCCTCTTCAAACACTTTTGAAATTTGCTACTTTGAATGGGGCAAAATTCCTGGGATTTGACGGGGAACTGGGTAGTATTGAGAAAGGGAAAAGGCCGGGTTTGAATCTTATTAGTGGTGAGAACCTGAATAAAGGCTTCAATGTGAAAATGCTTAGTTTATCTAAAGACTGTCTTGTAAAAAAAATACTCTAAAACAAAAAAATTAAGCAGACGTAAAGAGCATCAAAGAAATTGGTTAGCCGGTGGGTTAGCGGCTCAGAGTCTGAGCCCCGATTTATTTGCAGCGACGAACGATGCTTAATTTTCCTTCAGCAACGCCTCAGCAATAAGCAAATCCTGTGGATTTGTTATTTTGATATTCTCAGAAGTCCCTTCAATCAAACGTATGACTCCGCCATTCGATTCCACAACAGAAGCATCGTCCGTAAAAGTAGATTTGTATTCCTTCTCATAAGCCTTTTTCAAAAGTTCTGTCTGAAAACACTGAGGCGTCTGAACAATACGATACAGGGAACGATCTACAGCCACACTAACAGCAGAATCAATTTTCCGAATAGAATCTTTAAGCGGAACAGCAGGCACTGCAGATCCATAAATTTCCGCTTCAGCGTAAGCCGCTAAAATTGTACCGGTACTTACCAGAGGCCGTACAGCATCGTGAATGGCTACAAGTCCGGGTTCAGTAATCAGTTCCAGTGCATTCTTCACCGAATGGTACCGGGTTTGTCCTCCTTTGACAATCTTAACAGGGATGTCAAATTTATAATCGATACAGAGCTGAGCCCAATATTCTATCTGTGAATCTGGCAGGACAAGGATAATCTCCGGATGAAGGCCACAAGTGTATAATTTGATCAGGCTGTGCATGATAACCGGCCGGCCTCCCAACTCTAAAAACTGCTTGGGAATTTCAGAATTCATTCGGGTACCACTACCTCCCGCAACTATGACGGCGAAGAAGCGCATTTAAATGATCAGCATCGCATCACCGTAAGTGAAGAATTTATATTTTTCTTTAATTGCTTCTTTGTAGGCTTTCATGATCAGGTCATACCCTCCAAAAGCACTTACCATCATCAGCAACGTTGACTCCGGAGTATGGAAATTAGTAATCATGCAGTTGGCGATACTGAAATCATAAGGAGGAAAAATAAATTTATTTGTCCAGCCACTGTAGGGTTTCACAAAACCTTCTGTAGAAACCGAGGTCTCAATGGCACGCATGGAAGTTGTTCCAACACAACAAACCTTACGTTTTAACTCAATTCCTTTATTAATAATATCACATGCCTCCTGTTTGATTTCAGCCTGTTCTGAATCCATTTTATGTTTGGTCAGGTCTTCTACTTCAACCGGACGGAAGGTTCCAAGTCCTACATGCAGGGTAATGTGTGCAAAATGCACCCCTTTTAACTCCAGTTTTTTCATCAGCTGTTTGGAAAAATGCAAACCTGCAGTCGGCGCTGCAACTGCACCCTCTTTCTTTGCATATACAGTTTGATAACGTTCCACGTCGTCTGGTGTAGGCGGGCGTTTGATATATTTGGGTAATGGCGTTTGTCCAAGCAACTCCAGTGTTTTCTTAAACTCTTCGTAGGGGCCATCAAATAAAAAACGCAGGGTACGTCCGCGGGAAGTAGTATTATCTATCACTTCTGCTACCAGCAAATCATTTTCTCCGAAATACAATTTATTGCCAATACGTATTTTACGTGCAGGGTCAACCAAAACGTCCCAAAGCCGGCTTTCGCGGTTCAGTTCACGCAGCAGGAATACCTCAATTTTAGCTCCTGTTTTTTCCTTATTGCCCCACATGCGGGCAGGAAATACTTTGGTGTCGTTAACGATTATCACATCTTCGTCACCAAAATAGGTAAGCAGATCTTTAAAAACCTTGTGCTGAATTTTTCCGGTTTTCCGGTCTATCACCATCAAACGGGCTTCGTCACGATTTTTTGCGGGTGTATCGGCTAATAATTCTTTGGGTAAATTGAACTTGAATTGGGATAATTTCATATGAATTTGTCGTTTTTATCCGCAGATCTCAGATAAAGAGCAGGTAAAACACTTGCTTCGATCATTTAACCTTACGGGATTAAAGATTTTTGTTAAAAGGAGCGCGAAGATAATCAATCTGAAGGCCGATGTCCAGTTTTTTCGCAACAAAATTACAATCAGCCCTGAATTTTTTTTTCAAAAGCTTCTATTTCCTGTGCCTGTTCAATTCGAAATTCCCCGATCCGGGTCCTGCACAAAGCAAAAACGTAAGCTCCACTGTTCAAACTCAACCCAAAATCACGGGCAAGGGAACGAATATAAGTGCCTTTACTGCAAACTACCCTGTAATCAACATAAGGCATCTCAATTCGGGTAATTTCAAAAACCGAAATAGTAATGGTTTTAGGTTGCATTTCAGGTGCCTGGCCTTTCCGGGCCAGGTCATAAGCTCTTCTTCCTTGTATTTTCACTGCGGAAAAAACCGGGGGAATCTGTTGTAAGATACCTGTTAATTTTTTGGCGGCTTCGTAAATTAGTTCCGGTGTAATGTGTTCTATTGGGTAATTTGCATTTACCTCCTGCTCCATGTCAAAACAGGGCGTGGTTGCCCCCAGAAAGAATGTTCCGGTGTATTCTTTTTCCTGTGCCTGAAATTCTTCTATGCGTTTGGTGAACTTACCTGTGCAGAGTATTAAGAGTCCGGTTGCTAACGGGTCGAGGGTTCCGGCATGGCCAATCTTTAGTTTGAATCGTTCGCTACACGCTTTTTCGCTTCTGTTAATAATACCCTTCACCTTATTCACTGCATCAAACGAAGTCCAGCGAAAGGGTTTATTTATGAGGATTACACGTCCTTCGAGGAAGCTGTTCATTAAAGCATTGCCAGCTTATAACCCGACAGTGACAGGATGATAATAATAAGCCCCACTATTATCCGGTAATACCCAAACCATTTAAAGCCATGTCTGGTAAGGAATGTAATAAATGAACGTATAGCCAGCATAGCGACAACAAATGCCAGGAAATTTCCCAGGGCCAGTAATTTTATTTCATGCCCGCTAAAAGTCCCTCCTCCCAGTTTATAAAAATCATACAGCTTTTTACAGGTAGCCGCGAACATAGTTGGAACCGCCAGAAAAAAAGAAAATTCAGCTGCCGTTTTTCGGTTTAACTTTTGGGTTAACCCCCCTATGATAGTTGCCGCGGAGCGAGAAACACCTGGTATCATGGCAATGGTCTGAAAAAAACCTATGATCAAAGCTGACTTTTTGCTCACTACCTCAAGCCCTGAGGTTTCCGTTTTCTTAAACCATTTGTCCACAAAAATCAGAATGACTCCTCCGGTAAATAAAGTGATTCCTACCACCAATACATCTTCCAGCAAGGCATCAATACGCTTGGCTAACAATAGTCCTAATATAGCAGCAGGGATAAAAGCAACCAACAACTTAATATAAAAATCAATGCTTTTAAAGAAGCTTTTCCAATACAACACAACTACCGATAATATCGCACCCAACTGTATGGCTACAGTAAAGGTTTTAGTAAAAGGAGCAGAAGCAATCCCCATCAGAGAAGAACCTATAATCATATGACCGGTAGATGAAACGGGCAAAAATTCGGTTATTCCTTCAATAATTGAGAGAATAATAGCCTGGATAATGGACATTTTTAGACGTCCTTGGCTTTTTTCATAACAGACAGCATCACAACCGCGAAGCCGGAGAGCACTACAATCGGTGCTAAAGTGATCCTGCGAAAGTTAAAAATGGCCGGGTTGTATATCTTGGGATCGTCCGAGCCCCCACCGGACATTAATATAAATCCAATAATGATCAGAATGACTCCAGCCATCAATAGCTGGTAATTCATTTTTCCAAAGGCAAAGCCCTCTTTTTTTCCGTTAATCATGCTGCAAATTTAATAATATAATTCATCTGTTCTCAACCTCAGGTATTTTCTCACGGCCAAAGCTGTACTTATTGCCCCTATGGCTATCCCCATCAGCACCACAAGGCCAAATAAGGATGCCAACATCTTTACATCCTGCACGACAACCAGTTCCGGGATCTGCCGTCTTGAAAACCAGAGCGTACCCATCAATAGCAGGATAGCTATAATGGAACCATAAATACCCTGACGAACACCTTTTAAGATAAAAGGCAGACGAATAAACCCTTGTGTAGCCCCAACAAGCTGCATGGTTTTAATGATAAACCGTTTAGAATAAATGGAAAGCCGTATAGTATTGTTTATCAAAGCCAGAGCAATGACCATCAGCAAGGCACTGAATGCAAGTATCACAATGGCAACTTTATTCATGTTCTCATTCATCCTGCTGACTAAGGCTTTTGGATAAAGTACTTCTTTGACAATTCTGTTTTCCATCAGTTTTTGCTCAATCCAGGTAAGGCTATCTGGTCTTGCATAGTCTGCTTTCAGGCGGACATCAATGGAAGATTTCAGGGGATTATAACCAATAAATGCAACAAAATCTTCACCCATGTCGTGTTGAAGGGTTTTGGCGGCCTCTTCCTTTGAAATATACTGGGTTGATTTTACCCATTCTGTGGATTCAAGCATTTTCTGAAGCTTGACGATGTCTCCTTCTTTGGCAATATCGCTCATGATGAGCTGAAAACCTATGCTTTCTTTAAAATGATCGGCAATTTTCCGGGTGTTCAGAATAATAAGCCCTACCATCCCAAGCATAAACAATACAAGGGAAAGACTTACTACTGTCGTCGCGGAGGAGGAACGCAACCTGAGTTGGGAATAGTTGACGGTAGCCATTTAATTAATTTCTGCAGGTGCTGCAACGCACATTCTTATAAGTTTTGGTCTTTGTAAGCAAAAGCATTCCGCCAGAAGTAAATTGCAGATCGGTTAATTCTTCCGCTTTGTAAAGAAGGTCGTAAGTAAATGTTCCAGCGGCAAAATAAGTTCCGGTAAGTTTTATTCTCAGGGATTTATCATTAAAAACCCATGTGCCTCTGCGCAGATGAGGTGTTCCGTTTCCGCACACCAGCAACCCTCTGGGCTGACGAACTGAAAGTTCAACTGTTCCGTTTTCATCAAAGGTATAAGCGTAATATACATGCGCCGTGTCGGCAAGTGTAATCGCCCTCAGCCTGATCAGTGAATCAGGGAATGTGCCATTTTCAGTTATCCACGTTCCCTGGAGGGTTTTGGCGGAGAGATTTGCCTGAGCATGTAAAGAAACTGCTTGAATAAGCAAAAAACAGGACAAATATAAAAAGAGGAGATTCAAACCCTTGCGCTTCATAAGCTAAAGGTGCGAAAAGAATTCTAAATTTGTCCTGCATTTTTAGCATTTATATAGTATGGAATATAATTTTAGGGAAATAGAAAAGAGATGGCAGACTGATTGGGCTAAAAATAAGCCGTTTAAGGCGGAGGCTAATTCTACAAAACCAAAGTATTATGTGCTGGATATGTTCCCCTACCCGTCCGGAGCCGGATTGCATGTTGGTCACCCGCTCGGGTATATTGCTTCTGATATTCTGGCAAGGTATAAACGTCTGAAGGGTTTTAACGTTCTACATCCTATGGGTTTTGATTCATTTGGGTTGCCCGCAGAACAGTATGCGATTCAGACCGGACAACATCCGGCTATTACTACGGCGCAAAACATAGGGCGTTACCGGGAGCAATTGGATAAAATGGGGTTTTCTTTTGACTGGGACAGGGAAGTCCGGACTTCTGACCCCGCTTATTATAAATGGACACAGTGGATTTTTATCCAGCTTTTTAATTCCTGGTATAATCCGTTCACGAATAAGGCAGAACCCATTGAAACATTAATTGCTGTTTTTGAAAAGAAAGGCAGCGAAGGTTTTACTGCTGAACAATGGAAAACTTTTGATGAAAAAAAACGCAGCGCAGTATTGATGGATTTTAGGATGGCCTATCTGGGAGAAGCCTTTGTAAACTGGTGTCCTGCTATGGGCACGGTACTTGCCAATGATGAGGTGAAAGATGGTGTAAGCGAACGGGGCGGATACCCGGTAGAGCGCAAGCTGATGAAACAATGGAGTATGCGTATTACTTCTTATGCCCAGCGCTTATTGGATGGTTTGGAAAAAATTGACTGGACGGAAAGTCTAAAGGATTCCCAAACGTATTGGATTGGACGGTCAGAAGGAACAAGTATAAAGTTCAAAAATTTAGATGTACTTAGGCCAAAGGCCGTAGAACATCTTATGCCGCAAAGCGGGGAAAAGTTTGAAATCGAAGTTTTCACTACCCGCCCAGACACTATATTTGGCGTAAGTTTTATTACACTTGCTCCGGAACATGAACTGGTAGAAAAAATTACCGCACCGGAATTTAAAAAAGCTGTTGAAGAATACATAACACTAACCAAATCCCGTAGCGAAAGGGAACGCATGGCAGAAGTGAAAAAAGTAAGCGGGCAGTTTACAGGAGCTTTTGTAAAACACCCGTTTACTGGAAAATCAATTCCTGTCTGGATAGGAGATTATGTACTGGCTGGTTATGGTACAGGAGCCGTGATGTCAGTTCCGGGGCATGATTCCAGAGATTATGCTTTCGCCAGGCATTTTAATTTACCTATCCCTGAAGTAGTTACTGGTGGTGACCTGACTAAGGAATCCTACGATGCCAAAGAGGGTAAACTGATCAATTCGGATTTTTTGAACGGGCTGGATGTTAAAGCTGCTATTCATAAAGCAATAGAAGAAATCGAAAAGAAGAAGATTGGAAAAGGTAAAATAAATTTTCGCTTACGTGATGCCGTTTTCGGACGACAACGTTATTGGGGAGAACCTATTCCAATCTATTATAAAGATGGAGTTCCATATGCCTTACCTGAAAAAGAATTGCCTTTGGTTTTGCCGGAAGTAGATAAGTTCTTGCCAACTGAAACCGGTGAACCACCGCTGGCAAGGGCAGCAGGT
>JABDEY010000022.1:0-13670 GCA_013286805.1 Bacteroidota bacterium
TCCGGATTCGCTGCTGTCATCAATGCCATGCGCAAGGCTCCTAAATTTATTATTGTAAGGGTACAGGGGAAAGCGGTAGGCGGAGGAGTTGGATTGGCCTGTTCCGGGGATTATACATTTGCAACCGAAGCTGCTTCCGTTAAGCTAAGTGAACTTGCTATAGGCATTGGTGCTTTTGTTATTGGCCCGGCCGTAGAACGCAAAGTTGGAAAATCCGCTTTTTCCCAACTGACCATGAATGCAACTCAATGGCAAAGCGCGCATTGGGCAAGGGAAAAGAATTTATTTGCAGAAGTTTTCCCATCGGCTGAGGATATGGATAAGGCAATCGGCAATCTTACTGCCCAACTGTCCAAAGCCAATCCGGAAGCAATGATGTTGCTGAAGAAAATGATGTGGGAAGGAACGGAGCACTGGGATACTTTGCTTATTGAACGGGCTGAACTAAGCGGGAGGCTGGTGCTTTCTGATTTTACCCGGAATGCGATTGAGAAATTCAAGGCCGGAGCGAGGTAAATTTTACTTCCATGCTTTCACAATCAAGCCTGTCCCCGTTTCATGCGACATTCCCACGTCAAAATAATTCAGAACAAAGGCAAAGGGGTAGGTAATTAAATAATAGAAAGGAAGTACAATAAAAAACAACTTGCTGACGCCAAGCATTAGAATGGGGTATTTCATAGAAAGCCTCCAGGAAATTTTTCCCGGAATACCATAGGAGTATTTGGCTTCAACTTTTGAAAACCCGGCCGACTTTAATTTATTCTCAATGTCTTGAATGTTGTAACCGTCCCGTACATGCTCCTCAATAAAGGAAGTCTCTCCGTCTCCTTGTACATCAGAGCCTCCCTGATCAGATGGGGTTGAAATGAGCAGCATCCCACCCGGTTTAAGAGAAGCGTAAATATTCTGAAACACCAGTACATCCTCTACAATGTGTTCCATTACATCAACGGACAATGCAAGGTCAAAAGTGTTTTCCTTTTTGAATTTACACAGGTCGGCCAGTTCAAATTGTACATTGTTCCGGCCTATTGACTTATAAAAAGCATTGCAATCTTCCACTTGCTCCTGCTTTACATCCACTGCAAGAATCCTGCAGGAAGTATTTATGCCGGACAAATAATAGGAATATTGCCCATACCCTGCACCGGCATCCAGAATGAAATTGCCTGCTGAATCTGTTTGCATCCAGGTTCTGATCTCCTTGTGAATATGCCAGGCCCTGAGTAAAAGCAGGTCGAGTAAATGATAGAAAACCTTTCTTAAAAAAGGGGAACGGTTGAAAACGCTGCCCAGTGTTCGTTTTATAGGGTCATAGTGCATGCTACTTCTTATTCAGCAATTCATTTATCTTTTGCGCATAATCCATGGTATCGTCTATGTAAAAATTAAGTTCAGGAATAATCCGGACTTGATTTTTGATTCGTTGCCCTAACTTGTTACGGATTTCATTTTGATGGCTCTTAATTAACTTAAGTAAGACCTCCCGGTCTTTTGCACCAAAAAGACTCAGATATATTTTAGCAAAACTCAGATCGGGGCTGATGCGTGTCCCTGTAACTGTAATAAATGCACTACCGAAATAGTTTTTGCCCTCATTCAGGAATATTTCGGCGATCTCTTTTTGCACAAGTCTGGCCACCTTTAATTGCCGTGTAGTATCCATGTGGCCAAAGTTATCAAAATAAAATTCAATTTAATCTGCCTAAAATAACTGATACTAAACCTTATCTTTACCAGCCATGAAGCAATTAGGAGGTGTGCTCAAATACGTAAGGGGTTATTGGAATTATGCCCTGTTGAATATTACATTCAATATTGTTTCCATCGTTTTTTCCATGTTTTCCATTGCCATGCTTTTCCCGTTTTTGCAAGTCCTTTTTTCAGAGAATACTGCCAAGCTGAATGAAATAATTATAAAAGGGAGGCCTGCACTTCATTTTTCTACCAGTTCAGCCATCGACTACATCAATTTCAAACTGGCCTATGGGGTTGCCATACATGGGCAAATGTATGTGCTGATGGGCATCTGCATTTTTATAATAGTAACTATCTTTTTTAAAAACCTCAGCAGGTATCTTGCCATGTTCTTTCTGGCTCCCATACGCAATGGGGTGGTACGTGATATACGAAATCAAATTTTCAGTAAAACCCTGGAACTACCGTTGTCATACTATTCGGATGAACGCAAAGGAGACATCATTTCCCGCATGAGTATTGATGTTCAGGAAATAGAATGGAGCATTATGCAATCCCTCGAAATGATTTTTCGTGAACCACTGAATATCATTTTGTTCCTGATTCTGATGCTCGCTATTGCACCGCTGCTTACACTTGTTGCCCTGCTCCTGCTTCCATTGACTGCTATTCTGATCGCGCGGATAGGAAAAAGTCTGAACCGCTCTTCTGCCCGGGTCAAGGAAAAAATGGGTGTATTGATTTCCATACTGGAAGAAACACTGGGCGGATTGAGAATAATAAAAGGGTTTAATGCTGAAAGCTCTGTCAGAAATAAATTCAAGGATGAGAATCAGCAATATACAGGAATCATGACAAAACTGTACCGGAAAGTTGACCTGGCCTCCCCGCTCAGTGAGTTTTTAGGGATAAGTGTTTTCGTGGTGATTCTTTATCTGGGAGGCAAAATGGTTCTCAATGACAAAACAATGGATGGGGCCATTTTTATTACTTACCTCGCTATATTCTCCCAGCTGATTGCTCCTGCAAAGGCATTTACAACTGCGTATTACAGCGTACAAAAAGGTCTTGCATCTGCAGAACGTGTGGATAAAATTCTCTCAGCTGAAGTATTGATTAAGGATGTTACGCTTCCTCAGCCGATTCAGGATTTTGAAAAGGAAATTGAATTCAAAAACGTCTCCTTTGCATACATAAGAGGAGACAACGGCTGGGCCCTGAGAAATATTGATTTAAAAATTCAAAAAGGCCGGAGCATTGCCCTTGTTGGCCAATCGGGATCAGGTAAAACAACTCTGGCGGACATGCTCCCCCGCTTCTACGATGCGGATGAGGGAATAATTTACATTGATGGCAAGCCGATAAAAGAATTGAAAATTGCTGATCTGAGAAAACTGATGGGTATTGTAACCCAGGACTCCGTTTTATTTAATGACACGGTGTTCAACAATATTGCCTTTGGAATTGTACATCCAAAGGAAGAGGATGTGATTGCTGCTGCGAAAGTTGCCAATGCACATGACTTTATTATGCAGATGCCGGAGGGTTATCAAACCAATATTGGTGACCGTGGCAGCAAGATGTCAGGAGGGCAGCGTCAAAGGCTCAATATAGCGAGAGCGGTTCTGAAAAATCCGCCCATCCTCATTTTAGATGAGGCCACCTCCGCTTTAGATACGGAATCTGAACGCCTGGTTCAGGATGCACTGGGTAAACTGATGCAAAATCGTACATCTCTTGTTATTGCACACCGCTTATCTACCATTCAGCACGCAGATGAGATTATCGTTCTTCAAAAAGGGGAAATAACAGAACGGGGGACCCATAATCAGCTGATACTCCAAAATGGCGCCTATAAACGCCTGTATGACCTTCAGTCCTTTGTATAGGCTGAATTTGCTTTTCCGGTTAATTTATTCTAAATTCGATAGCTTTTTATTAAAAAAAATAATCAGGTTTATCAAAAAAAAACAAAATCTAAAATCAAAAAAATATGTCAAAAAAATTACTTTCTGTTATCGCATTAACATCGACCTTTGCAATAACCAGTGTCATTGCACAGCAAGTTAAGAATAACAGTTTCGACAGCACCTGGACACATACAGCCGGTCCGCCTGCCTATGATGATCCCGCTTCATGGGCTACTCCAAACATATTAACAAGCGATGCGACTATTTTTGGCCCTCAGATGCCTTGTGTTTTTAAAGATTCTCTTGCAAATGCGCATTCCGGGAAATATGCTATGAAAATTGTCACAACCAAGTATACACCAGGTGGGTTGGCTGGTTCAGCGCTTTCTCCTTATCTGCCAAACGGCACATTCGATTTTGCATTTACCGGCTCTATTGTCCTGACTACAACTGTTGCTGTCGTACGCGGATATGCTGAAACTCACAGATATGCACAACTTGATTTTTTTGCAAAATATACTCCCGTTGGAAGTGATGTTGCTACCTGCGGGGTTATGCTGTCAAAGTGGACCGGAACTACCAGAGATACAGTTGCCAAAGGTTCAGTTACCATAAGCAGCACAGCTTCCTATACAGATTTCACAATTAACCTCACTTATGTCAATAACTTCCTGACTCCTGATACTGCCGTAGTTGCATTCACATCAAGCGGAACTACCGCACAAGCCCAGCTTGGCAGTGCACTTTGGGTAGATGATGTTACTTTCAGCGGAACTGTTCCGCTCGGGGTGGAAAATTACTCATCGCTGATGAGTAGCATTAAGACATATCCTAACCCGGCATCAGAAAACATCACACTTGCACTGACTGAAAACAACCTTCAAAATCTTTCCTTAATTGAGATTTTTGATGTAACAGGTCGTAAGGCGGATGAAGTATTGGTGCAGAACAATCAAGCTGTGCTTAATACATCTTCTTTCGCCAAAGGCTTATACCTCTACTCTGCCTACGACGAAAAAAGGGAATTGATCGGCGTAGGTAAATTTAATGTCCTGCATTAATACGATTGGTGTAAAATAATTTATCTTTGCGCCGGTGGAAAATTTTGTAGTATCTGCTCGCAAATACAGGCCTGCGACCTTCAATACAGTTATCGGACAGGGTACCATTACAGGTACACTTAAGAGTGCCATTAAGAGTCACCACCTTGCCCAGGCGTTTTTATTTTGCGGTCCCAGGGGAGTTGGAAAAACTACTTGTGCCCGGATTCTGGCAAAAGCAATTAACTGCCTCCATATCACGGATGCCACTGAAGCCTGTGAACAATGTGAATCCTGTAAATCTTTCAATAGCGGGCAATCCCTGAATGTGTATGAACTGGATGCCGCATCCAACAATTCGGTAGACGACATCCGCAACCTCGTGGATCAGGTTCGCTTCGCTCCCCAACTGGGCAGTTTCAAAGTATACATCATTGATGAGGTTCACATGCTTTCCACTGCGGCCTTTAATGCCTTTCTCAAAACCCTGGAAGAACCTCCAAAACATGCTATTTTTATACTTGCCACTACAGAAAAAAACAAGATCATTCCAACCATACTTTCGAGGTGTCAGATTTTTGATTTTAACCGCATTCAGGTAGGTGATATTTCTGCACATCTGGCTTTTATTGCAAAAAGTGAGGGTATTCATGCGGACCCCGATGCCTTGCATATCATTGCGCAAAAAGCCGATGGGGCTTTAAGGGATGCCTGCTCCATTTTTGACCAGATGGTGAGTTTTGCGGGAAATAACCTTACCTATAAATCAGTCATTGAAAACCTCAATATTCTTGATTATGATTATTATTTCAAGGTTACGGAGGCTTTGCTGACAGAAAACATACCTTCTGCATTACTTATTTTCAATGAAATTTTAGAAAATGGATTTGACGGACATAATTTTATTACCGGTTTAGGAGAACATTTCCGTAACCTACTTGTTGGGAAAGATATTTCTACCCTGCAATTGCTTGAAGTAAGCCCCAATATTAAAGACCAGTACAAAGAACAAAGCAGCAAATGCTCGCTTGCTTTCCTCCTCCGGGCGCTGAGTGTGTCCAATGCCTGTGATGCCAGCTATAAATCAAGTAAAAATCAGCGGCTTCAGGTTGAATTGACACTGATGCAACTCTGTTCTGTTTCTTCCTCAGAAGCTGAAAAAAAAAATGAGTTAATTAAGGTAAGGCCTAAGTCAGCAACTGCCGAAACAACGAATGCGGCAGCAATAAAAACAGCAAAGACGAGACCAGAAATAGCACCGAATCCGGCTCCTGTGCATCCTCCCGCGTCGGCCAAAGCAGCACCTGCTGCAGCCCCCACAAACGTTCAACCCGAAGTGCATACTATTCAACCTGAAGCGCTTGACCTTAAACACATTGAAACCCAACCGGCTCAACCTGTTCCCGTTGCCCCGCAGGTTGCCCACACACACAAATATAAAAGCTCCCCTTCCATCAGTCAGTTCACCGGAAAAATGACTACGGAAGAAAAGAAACCCGGAACGTTGGCAGGTGAATATGCTGTCAATTATGATAAACCTGCGGGAACATTTACCCAGGACTTGCTTGAGCTTGCATGGGACTCCTATTGCAGGCAAATACGTAAAAATGAGCAACTGAACCTCTATAGTACGCTTACCTTTCGCAAGCCTCAGCTGAAGGAAAATTTCCTGATTGAATTCACCATCGAAAATAAAGTTCAGGAGGAAGCGCTTGAAACAGAAAAGGCCGGCTTACTTGTTTTCCTGCGCAAGGAACTCAACAATTTTGCGATAACGCTTAAAACAATTATTAACACGGTTGAAAGCGAGCGAAAACCTTATACTTCGGGTGATAAATTTAAACGCATGGCGGAGAAAAATCCGGCCCTTTCCAGACTGAAACAGCAATTTGATCTTGACCTTGAATAATAATTAAAATAATCTATATGAAGGTTTATCTAAAAAAATTAATTTATGCAGTAAGTGCTGTTGGCCTTGTTTATGCACTAAGTGCTGTAACCCTGGTTGCTTTGTTTACCTTGTCAGCCTGTCAACTTCGGGGACCTTCTAAGTCTTTATATGAAACGGTGGAAAATGACCCGCTCAAGGCCCGCATTTATACTTTAGAGAATGGCCTGACGGTTTACATGACCGTATACAAAGATGCCCCCCGCATCCAGACGTATATTGCTGTTAAAGCCGGCAGCAAGAATGACCCTTCTGATGCAACAGGGCTTGCCCATTACCTGGAACACATGTTGTTTAAAGGCACAGATAAATATGGCTCAAAAGATTTTTCCAAAGAAGAACCGGAAATAAAAAAAATTGAAACATACTTTGATGCTTACAGACAGCTGAAAGATCCGGAAAAGCGCAGAGAAATGTATCACCAGATCGACAGCCTGTCGGGACTTGCTTCCAAATATGCAATTGCCAATGAATATGATAAAATGATGTCTTCTATCGGCTCCGTTGGGAGTAATGCATATACCTCTTTTGAACAAACTGTTTATGTGGAAGATATTCCTTCCAACCAATTGGAAAAATGGGCCGCGATTCAGGCGGAACGTTACCGGAGCCCTGTCATGCGACTGTTTCACACAGAACTGGAGGCTGTGTATGAGGAAAAGAACAGAGGTCTGGACAATGACAATGACAAAGCCTGGGAGGCCATGTTCGCAGGACTTTTTCAAAAAAACACGTATGGAACACAAACAACTATCGGAACGATTGAACATTTGAAGAATCCATCGCTCCGGAAGATCAACGAATATTTTTCAACCTGGTACGTTCCAAATAATATGGCGATCTGTTTATCAGGTGATTTCAATCCGGATTCGGCTATTAAAGTGATAACGGAAAAATTTTCCGGTTTTAAAAGTAAGCCTTTACCGGAGTATATTCCCGCAAAGGAAGATCCCATTACTGCACCTCTTGTAAAAGAAGTTATCGGCCCGAATGCGGAAGATGTGACACTGGGTTACCGGTTTGACGGGGCAGCCAGTATGGATGCCAAAATGATTCAGCTGGTCGGAAAAATTCTCAGCAATGGTAAAGCGGGTCTGGTGGACCTGAACCTGAATCAGAAACAATTAGTGCTGGGAGCTGCGGTCTTTCCGGAGATATTAAAAGATTATTCCGTTTTGCTGTTGGACGGGCAGCCTAAACAAGGGCAAACCCTTGATCAGGTGAAAGATTTAATGCTGCAGCAAATTGAAAAAATAAAACAAGGAGACTTTCCGGATTGGTTGTTGGGCGCCATCATCAACAATTTAAAACTGGAGCAAATTAAAGAATACGAAGAAAACTCCAGGAGGGCGGATGCTTTTGTAAAATCCTTCACAACAGGAGTGAATTGGAAGGATTATGTAAACAACCTGGATCAGCTTTCACATATAACAAAACAGCAGGTGGTTGATTTCTGCAAGGCTAATTTTAATTCCAATTACGTAATCGTTTATAAACGCACCGGGGAAGACAAAAATGTACAGAAGGTCGAAAAGCCTTCCATCACACCTGTTGAAGTGAACAGAAACTCACAATCAGATTTTGTAAAGAACATTATTGCCACTCCTTCTGTTCCCATAGAACCTGTATTTATTGATTATGAAAAGGACATCAAAAAATTCAATGTAAAAAACAACATTCCCGTTCTCTACCTGGAAAACAGTGAAAACAAAACCTTCGACCTGCATTATGTGGTCAATATGGGAACCAACCAGGATATAAAACTGAAGCTGGCCATCGAATACCTGAATTACCTGGGAACATCGAAGTATTCCCCTCAGCAGGTGCAACAGGAATTCTTTAAGCTGGGCTGCTCCTATGATGTGTTCAGCGCTGATAATGAAACACGGGTAAGTTTAAGCGGACTAAGTGAAAACTTTGATAAGGCGCTTGAGTTATTCGATCAGCTGCTGAATGATGCCCAGCCTAATCCGGAAGCATTGACCAATCTCATATCAGATGTGCTTAAAAAACGTCAGGATGATATGCTGGATAAGAATACCATCCTCTATGGTGGAATGTTAAACTACGGGATGTATGGAGCTCATTCTCCATTTACCAACAAGTTACCGGCTGAAGCTTTAAAGGCATTAAAACCAGAAGAACTTACCGTCCTTATCAGAAGCCTGTGTACCTTTGAACACCATATATTGTATTACGGAAGTTTATCTCCGGAAGAACTTACCGTTTCAGTCAATAAATACCACAAAGTTCCTGAAAAGCTGACACCGGTTCCGGCCGATAATGCATTTGCATTTAAAGCCACGACAAACAATGTATTTGTGGTTGATTATGACATGAAGCAGGCTGAAATTATGATGTTATCCAAAGGCGAGGTCTACAACAAGGACCTGGTTCCCAATGCTGCACTTTTCAATGAATATTTCGGAGGGGGAATGGCTTCTGTTGTCTTTCAGGATCTGCGTGAATCCAAAGCGCTTGCTTATAGTGTTTATGCAGGTTATCGTTTGGGCCAGCAAAAAAATAAGAACAATTTCATTCTTTCTTATATCGGAACACAAAGCGATAAGCTTCCGGAAGCCATGGCAGGCATGACAAGCCTGTTGAACAATATGCCTGAATCCGAAAATATATTTAAAGCAGCGAAGGAATCTGTCCTCCAGACTTTACGCACAGAACGCATTACCCGGACAAAGATTTTGCTCAGTTATGATAAAAACCAAAAGCTGGGCATTGACTACGATATCCGCAGGGATATTTATGCCAAGGTACCGGGTATGACCATAGCTGATGTTAAAAAATTTCAGGAGCAGTACATCAAAGACAAAAGCTACACAATTTTAGTTTTGGGAAAGAAGGAAAACCTTGACTTTAAAACACTTGAGAAATACGGTCATCTGAATTTCCTTCAACTGAAAGACATTTTTGGTTATGACAAAACGCCAGGCGCAGAGAAGGTGCCCAATTAATGGTAAGAACTTAATATTTATATACTATGAAAAAAATTAAGGTAAGCAACCCTGTCGTCGAACTGGATGGGGATGAAATGACCAGAGTAATCTGGAAAAATATTAAAGACAAACTGATTTTTCCCTATCTGGATCTGGACATTAAATATTATGACCTGGGGATGGAAAACAGGGACAAAACAGATGACAAAGTAACTGTTGAATCTGCTGAAGCCATTAAGAAATACCATGTTGGAATAAAATGTGCAACCATTACTCCGGACGAAGTAAGGGTAAAAGAATTCGGGCTTAAACAAATGTGGAAATCACCTAACGGAACTATACGGAATATTCTGGATGGTACCGTTTTTCGCGAACCGATTGTGTGTAAGAACGTTCCCAGACTGGTTCCAAACTGGACCCACCCTATATGTGTCGGCCGCCACGCTTTCGGGGACCAGTACAAGGCGACTGATTTTGTTACCAAAGGAAAAGGAAAGCTGACAATAACTTATACACCTGAAGATGGCAGCGCGGTGCAGTCTTATGAGGTCTATAATTACAAAGGGGATGGGGTTGCGCTTGCCATGTACAACACGGATGAATCCATACGTGGGTTCGCAATGGCTTGCTTTAATACGGCCTTACGAAAAAAATGGCCGCTTTACTTCTCTACCAAAAATACAATTCTGAAAAAATACGATGGCCGCTTCAAGGATATTTTTCAGGAAATTTTTGAAAAAGATTTTAAAACAAAATTTACTGATGCAGGGATTACCTATGAGCACCGTTTGATTGATGACATGGTGGCTAGTGCATTAAAATGGCATGGAAATTTTGTCTGGGCCTGCAAAAATTACGATGGTGATGTGCAAAGCGATACCGTTGCGCAGGGGTTTGGTTCATTAGGCCTGATGACTTCTTTTCTTATCACTCCTGATGGACTGACTATGGAATCGGAAGCTGCACATGGAACTGTGACACGTCATTTCAGAGAATATCAGCAAGGCAGACCAACCTCCACCAATCCTATCGCTTCAATTTTTGCCTGGACCAAAGGTCTTGGTTTCAGGGGTAAACTGGATAACAATGCAGAACTGAGCGCGTTCTGCAAAAATTTAGAAAAGGTATGTGTGGAAACTGTTGAGTCAGGTAAAATGACCAAGGACCTCGCGGTCTGCATCCATGGAAATAAAGTAAATCACGGAGAACACTACTTGTATACGGATGAGTTTCTGGATGCTATTTCCCAAAGACTTCATTCAAAACACTTGCAAGCCTGATCCCTGCATTAAGGATTTGAGTTTCTACAACAGGAATATTTTTATCTACATAAGCCTGGTCAATTACTCCGTTACTGAAATTGTAGACTTCAGGTAACAATGTCCTGCTCTGATTCATCCATTCGCTGACATCAATTTTTCCGATGGTTCTGATCTGAGCCTTGGTAACCTTGGCAGCCATCTTAGACAATTTATCATTAAAATTTTTATCCGACTCAATCATTTCAGTATCCCATACCCTGTGCAGGTTAGTATTGTTTCCCAAAAATTTGACATTTATAGTATTTCCGCCCTTATCATCTTTATAACCAGTATGCAGGGGCATGTGTAAATCCCCCACCAGATGGAATAACAGTTTCAGATTCATTTTCACTTCATCCGGAGTATACTTTTTCCTTTCCTCTAATTGTAAAATGGCCTTTTCCAGTTCATTAACGATATCAGGCGTTTTTGTATCTACATATGTTTTATCCTTTTCAAAATCGACATAATGCCATGTCTTCATATAATCAAAAAAAGGATCTTTCCTTACTTCATCCATCCAGACCGCAGCAGATTCAAAACTCATATTCCCCAGATATTTAATGACTGAATCCTGAATTCCTTTGTTCAGATAAGCTTTTGCTGTTTGAGCAACTAACTTATGTCCCTGAGCGCCCCAGGCCAGTGAAGGGGTGGCTTTGAAAAGGAATGCGACAAACAATGCGATCAGAATGGTCTTTTGCATATTATATAATTTAGTGTTTAAACTACAACTAGGTTTAATAAACATACTAAAAATCTTTCTAGATGTGATTCTTTCCGTAAAATTAACATAATTTTAGAGTCATGCTTCTAATCGCAGATAGTGGTTCCACCAAAACAGACTGGGTACTGATTGACAGTGCTCAAAACAGATACAGTTATTCCACAATTGGATATAATCCCTATTTTATTGGGGCTGAGAAAATCCAACAGTCTCTCATGCAGGAATTATTGACTAAGCTGGATGCTTCCCAGGTACGAAAAGTTTTCTTTTATGGAGCAGGGTGTTCTACCAATGAAAAAAAAGAAGTACTACATGCAGCTCTGGCAAACTGTTTTGTGAATGCAGAGATTGCAATTAACCATGATCTGCTTGCCGCATCTCTTGCTCTGCTTGGAAATAAAAGGGGCTTTGCTGCCATTCTGGGTACCGGGTCCAATACCTGTATCTTCGATGGTGTAAAAATTGAGAAAAACATAGACTCTCTTGGTTACCTTCTTGGGGATGAAGGGAGTGGGTGTTCTATTGGAAAAAAAATTCTAAGAGATTTTATGAGAGGTAGCCTGCCTCAGGAACTGGAAGAAAAATTCAGGAAGGAGTATCCCTTTACCCAGACTGAAATTTTCGAATCTATGTATAATAAACCTCTGCCCAACCGATTTCTGGCCGGCTTCTGCAGGTTTGCGGCTGAGCATAAAAACCAGGTCCAGATAAAAACAATTGTCCTCGAATCATTTAACGATTTTTTCCTGAATTTAGTTAGCAGGTATCCGGACTATGTCAAGCTTAGCTTTAATTGTGTGGGCTCTGTAGGATATAATTTTAAAGACCACCTATCTGAAGTTGCCGGAGTTTTTGGCATGAAGATGGGTAAAGTCACAGCCTCTCCGATTGAAGATTTGGTAAGTTATCACCTTAAAAATCTGCATTAGCCATCACCTGGCAAATTTGCATTAAATCTGTTTCTGCAAAAGGGTATAGCACTTAAAACTTCGGGCATGGAATCGCCGATTTCTTTGTTCTTTTCGGGTCACAAAACTGATAGGAGACGGATAATTCATTCGCACCGTCCGTATATCCTGCCAGCAAAGAAATAGTTACATCATAACTGTATCCGAATTTGAATCGTCCTGCTTCTACTCCAACGAGGAAAACAATTGCATCATTATTCTGATAACCTGGCTTATAGGCCTCCAGAACAGGAATGCCCCGGTACCATACCCCCAGCACAAGCTGATAGAAGGTATAATATGCTCCTATGTCCAGCTGAACAAATTTATTTTCAACTCGAATATTGAATGCAGTGGTAATACTGTGTTTCTGCTTAGGTGTATTGACATTGTCCGTTTTTTCCTATATCATCCCTGTTCATTATCGGAAAAACCCAACCTCCGTGCAAAGAATAAAGTGTGGGTAGCCTGGAAACATCTTCACCAATAAGAGCCTGGTTGGGCTGATTGAGGTCAAGGGCTGAAAAACCTAACCAGCCATCAGCAGAATAAAGCAATAAGCCGGAAGAAATATCAGGATAATGTACCGGATTCAGGGTGGGAAGCAGAGCAGATGAGGAGCCCGTACCATAAGCAATCTGGTCACCAAAAATAAATTTTCCGAAATCATAACTACGCATTGTCAATCCTGCCTGAAATCCGGCATCCAGTGTCCAAACCCGTGAAAGCGTTAAATGGTAGGAATATTGTCCCGCAAAACTGGTAGACCTCAGGTTACCACTTCCTGCATCATCGGATGCAAAGATAAACCCAATACCGCTTTTTATTTTTTCAAGGTTCCTGTCATAAGCCAACAGATAGGTTTTATATGCACCTGGAATAGAGGGCCATTGCAGACGGTAATTCGTAGAGAGCCTGGAACAAACTCCTGTCCCGGCAAAAGCAGGGTTAATAAATGTGGGTGCGGCATAAAATTGTGAGAATTGATAGGCCTGGGCATATACATTCGCTCTCTGCAAAAATAAAATTGCAAAAAACAAAATAAGTATCCGCAGCCAATTTTTCATTTTCCAATTGGTTTTAAAACTATTTTAGTGCGTTCCCCTCTATTTTTTATTTCAACCTTTCCTGTAAATGGAACAAAT
>JABDEY010000022.1:13680-16182 GCA_013286805.1 Bacteroidota bacterium
CAGCCGCAAACCTGCAGAAGCCGGCATCTGGTAATCCTCATCCCATTTCAAAATAAAAATAAATTTACCCGTCAGAGGATTGGTGTTATAAATCCCTTCCTGATTATTGGTTTTTGAATCAAAAAGTGAAATGGTAGCAGAGATTGGCTTGCCATCAGAATCTGCAGACATTACTATTCCTTTAAAAACTGTTAACCCAAGATCATTTTCCGGAAAATGTATGAGGTAAATATCTGAACCTCCAAATCCACCTGGTCTGTCCGAAGAATAATAACCAGTCTGACCATTTACAGAGAGTGCGAAATAAATATCATCATCCGGAGTATTAACCGGATAACCCATATTTTCAGGCTCGGTCCAAACCCCTTCTTCATTTATGGAGGTTTTAAAAATATCATATCCGCCCATGTTCTTATGTGACCTGGAACTGAAATAAAGCGTTTTCCCGTCCGGGTGAATAAAAGGTGCATCTTCATCCTCTTCTGTATTTATAGTTGGTCCCAGGTTCAGAGCTTTGCTCCACTTCCCGTTAGGAAGTTTCACTGCCCTGTAGATATCTTTCTTTCCAAAGCCTCCGGGACGGTTACTTGAAAAATAGATTGTTTGCCCGTCCGCACTCAGTGTGGCACTGGGGGACGTGCAATCTTTTGTGTTGATGGGCGCAGGTAATTTCTCAGGCACTGTCCACTCCATTCCGTCAAAACTGGAAGCATACAGATCACCGGAGAGCAGTTCTTTACTGGTGCGGTACACTAACAACTCACCGTCGGCCGAGAGGCCAACGCTTGCATCATGTGTGGGCGTATTGATATTCTTACTGATATTGCGCGGCAAGGACCATTCAGCGCCGGTTTTATTTGATATATATATATCTTCAAAATAATCACCATAAGGGTCAAGCAGATTCCCTGTACTTCCTTTTCTGCGGGATGTAAATATGAGAACAGATTCATCGGCAGAAATAATAGGAACATAATCCGGAAATTCAGAATTGATTGTGCTGCCGATATTTTCGATGCTTACATTAACGGGAGTATGAATTAATTCCTCTGCTGTTTTGCATTTCCGGATCAGAAAATCAATTTCGTTGTCAGAGAATTTATGATTGCCCTTGCTGGTTTTATATTCCTGAAATGCATGTTTGGCTTCATCAAAATTTTCATTCAAGTGATACAGGTTCCCCAAATAATAGCCGGATTCAGTTATACCTGCTTTAAGCGCCTGCCTAAAATAAGGCAGAGATTGCTGCTTGTATTTCCGGATACTGTACATGCATACGCCAAGCTTAAAGGACAGCCTGTAATAATTCGTATCCAATACATAAGCCTGGTGATATAAGTCAAAAGCCTTGCTGAAATCGTTGTTGTCAAACGCGATGTCGGCTGCAAGAATATCACGTCTGATCTTGCCCCTGTTATTTTGGGCAAAGCTAAACGATCCTGATATCACCAGAAAAAAAAATAGTACAATTGGGAATTTCCTTTTACGTATCATCCAGATCAATTTTTAACAATCCTTCATTCCAAAATCTACCTAAGTAAAGTGACATCACCTGCCTTTGTTATACTCCTTCCATCAATAAAATTCACATTCGCCTTCCAGACATATACATCCTGCTGGCAAAGCTGTCCGCGATAATAGCCATCCCAGCCAATCTTAACGTCAAAGGTTTCGAAGATGATCTCCCCCCAGCGGTTGAAAATCAGCATGTGGAAATTTTCCACACCGGTGACAAACGGAAAGAACACATTGTTGTTCGTATTAAATACATCGTAGGTGCCACCATTGGGCCCGTTGGCATTTGGTGTAAAGGCATTGGGAAAAAACCAGATCCCCTTCCCCTCTGGTTTGAATTTTGAACGTATCTGTGCAACCCCATTTATTCACAGAGATCAGTTTAACTTCATAAATACCTATGGCCGCATAATGGTGAACAGGATTGGAAGCTACTGAAACTGTCCCATCTCCGAAACTCCAGGAATAACTGACAGCACCGGATGATAAATTAGTAAAGTAAATTACAGGGTTAGTAATTGGCATTGGAGTGACCGATGGGGAAGTCGTAAAGTTAGATTTGGGAATGGAGTCTGCATGAACTACAAAAGGAGCAGAAGTATTGTTGCTAGTGCATCCCCCGGCAGAAGTGACTGTTAAAGTCACAGCGTAAGCTCCTGGTTGAGTAAATACATATTTTGGATTAGTTGAAGTTGACGCTGCGCTATCTCCAAAAGTCCAGTACCAGGAGGTGATCGGATCAGAAGGGCTGCCCGCTTTAGAATTATCAGTGAACTGGATGTCAGCAGGAATACAGGCTAAAGCTGTATCACCTGTAATCGCAATTGTGGGCAGGGGATTGACAATGACCTGAATTTGCAGGGCAGAAGAAGCGCAGCCGTTTAAATCATCTGCAGTTACCGTGTAATTGGTCGTTACAACCGGAGATACCATGGGGCCTGAAGGCAGCCAGGTATAATTATAGGAACCGCTCCCCCCCGCTGGCAG
>JABDEY010000022.1:16192-28790 GCA_013286805.1 Bacteroidota bacterium
TGTCCGGGTTATTATTGTGTTACGGCTGTATCCGCCAAAACAATTATCCTTGTGGGTTGATTTATACTAACAGAAATTGAATCTTTGCAATTTTCAGCATCCGTTATTATTAAATAATAGTTTCCGGCGCAAATCGCTGAAATGGAATCCTTGTTCTGGCCTGAACTCCAACTGTATACATAAGGCGCAGTTCCTCCATAAGCATTCACTGATGCAGACCCGTTGCACTTTCCAAAGCAACCTGCATCTACAGAAACTGGCAGAGCTACTGCTAAAGCAGCAGGTTCTGTGATCTGGGAACAGGTGGAGCTATTACAGGAATTCGCATCCAGAACCGTAACACAATAATAACCCGGACAAAGGCCTGTAGCGGCTGCCGCCCCGCTGGAACCCGAACTCCAGGTATAACTATAGGCTCCTGTGCCGCCTGTTCCAGTCAGGTTGACTTGCCCGTCACAGGCTCCTTTGCATTTTACATTGCTGCTGCTCGCACTCAGGATAATAGCCGAAGGTTCTGTAATGACATAAGAATCTGTCGCAGTACAATTTCTGGAATCTGTAGTGAGAACAGTATACGTGCCTGGAGATAAAGCTTGCAAGGTTTGGGTAGTTGCTCCTCCAGGCGACCAAAGGTAAGAATAGCCTGAAGTCCCGCCGGAGGACTGCGCTGTAATTGTGCCATTGCTAGCGCCTTTGCAGGTTATATTGATAACTGCAGCAGTAAGAGATAAGATTGCAGGTTCTGTGATCAGAACTGAAGTGCTCGTCTGGCATCCATTCGCATCCTGAATATTCAGTGTATAACTGTTAGCCAAAAGTCCGCTGGCAATTGCAGAAGTACCACCTGTGGGAAGCCAGTCATAGGTGTAGGCTCCTGTACCTGAGCTGACAAAGGCTACTGCAGAACCGCTATTCCCGCCCTTACAACTTACATTGTTAATTTCCACAGAGTCTACAAGCGCCTTGCTCTGCCCCATCAAAATCACCTGAGTGCCGGCTAAACAAAGATTGGCATCTTTTACGGTAACCGTATAGGTGCCGGAGATCAAACCCGAAATTGTTGAACCGAGATTAGTTGAACCAGAATCTCCGGTGCTCCAGAAATAGACATAAGGAGGCACTCCTCCATTGAAAGAGGCTATTGCCTTTCCATTTGAAGCTCCGCAGACCGAACTGACAGAGGACGCGTTTACAGTTAAGGCGGGTGGTTCAGTAAGCGTGATTACATTAACAAGTAAACATCCTTTGGAATCAGTTGTCTGAACTGTATAAATTCCTGCAGAGAGGTTTGAGCAGGACGAACCTGTTTGCCCCATTGCCATCCAGGTGTGGGAATACGAGCCATTACCTCCACTGGTTAAAACAGAAGCGTTTCCGGTGGTACCGCCCTGACAGGAAACATTTATATGGGAAGAAATACAGACAAGCGGAGTTGGCTCTTGTATAAGGACTGAACCATTTGCTATACAATGATGAGCATCCGTAACAGTCACTGAATAGGTACCTGCTGTCAACCCTCCTATACCGGGTCCGGAAGACGCTGAGGGGCTCCAGGAATAAGTATATGCGCTCGTCCCTCCCTTAACGATAGCCATAGCAATTCCATCCGCAGCTCCGTTACATGAAACTGCACTTAGCATGGTATCATTAACGGTAAGCAAAGCTGGTTCCGTGATGACAACAATTTGTGAAGCAAAACAATTATTCTGATCTGTTACATAGGCATAATAGCTGCCGGCTGAAAGATTTTTTTCAATAGAAACAGTATCACCTGTCGTAATCCACGAATAATGATAGGGCACTGTTCCTCCGCTCGCATGAATGGTTGCCGAACCGTTCTGCAAACCAAAGCAATTAATATCCTGCTTAAGCTGTCCAAGACTCAGTACCGCAGCAGGTTGCTGAATTGCAGTACTGGCTGTTGTCATGCAACCCATCTGGTCCAGCACAGTTACCGTATACGTCCCTGCAGTTAATCCCTCAAAAAAGGAGAGGGTATCCTGGGCAGTCCAACTATAAGAATAGGCCGGTTTGCCCCCGGTTACAGCCGCTATGGCAATTCCATTATTTCCTCCAAAACAACTAACGTTAAAATCACTGGCAAAAGAAACAGACAGGGCTGTGCTTTGGATAACAGTCACACCAGCCGTTAATGAACAGTTAGTCGCATCTGTTATCGTCACTGAGTAAATTCCGGCAGGTTTAATGACTGTGGAAACATTCTCCCCTGTGTTCCATAACCAGGAATAGGGGCCTGTCCCTCCCTGAGGAGTTGCCACCAGCGTGGAACCTGCTCCAAAACAAATGGTGTCGGAGGGCACCGAGATGCCAGTAATACTGTCCTCAAGGATGTTCACACAGGAAGTTGATTTGCAATTGTCATTATCTGTTACGGTGGCACAATGCGTTCCTCCCTGAGCTGTAATTGCCGGTGTAGTTTCTCCTGTGTTCCAGGAATAGGTATAAGGACCTACCCCGGGATTAACACTGACTGAAACAGGAGTAAAACCTCCGGTACATACCGCAGCCGGAGCTGAAACACTGGCAGCAAGTGTACTGTTTAAGGCAATAACACTTACCGTATCCTTAGCCGTACAGTTGTGTGCATCTGTAACAATTACAAAGTAATGACCTGAATTTACAGTTACGAAAGAATCGACCGTTGTGCCATTGTTCCAGGAATAGGAGTAGGCTCCTGTTCCACCCCCGGCAATTGCGTTTATCACAACTGTGCTTGAACAGGTAATAAAGGCAGTTGGAGATGCGATCACCAATAGCCGGGGAGGTTGCGTAACTGTTGTGGTCTGTGTTTTTGTACATCCGTTGCCATCTTCCACAAACACCGTATAGGTTCCTGCTGCAAGCAGATTAGCTGTTTTGCCAATGCCTCCCGAAGGAGACCAGGAATAGGTATAGCTGCCTTTTCCGCCAGAAGCAGACACAGAAGCGCTGCCTGTGTTAGCTCCAAAACAATTGACATTCGATGATGTACTGGCGGATGCACCAAGCAAGGGAGGCTCTTTCACTGTAACACCAGAAGTGCCGGTACATCCTTTCATATCTGTGACAGTAACCGTATAGCTGCCTGCTGACAAACCTGTTCCCGTAGGAGCTGTGCCTCCTGCAGGTCCCCATAAATAAGTAAACCCTCCGTTTCCTCCTGTAGCATTTACAAAAGCAGATCCATTGTTTCCTCCCTTACAACTGACATCTGCCAGAACCAATGAAGCAGGTGACAATGCGGAGGGCTGGGTAATTGCTACAGTAGAGAAATTACTGCAACCCTTTGAATCGGTAACGGTTACTATATAAGTGGCCATGCTTAATCCATTGATGGTAGCTGAAGTGCTGCCTGTACTCCAGGAATACAAATAGCCAGGATTTCCACCTGAAGCTCCGGCCACAACACTCCCGTTAGTTCCACCAAAACAGGAAACAGGGTTGGTACTGGTTACTATGGGGCTGACGATCGTTGGCTCAGTTACCGTAATTGCTCCAGTCGCAGTGCAGCCTATTTTATCCGTAACGGTAACAGAATAAATTCCTGCAGAAACAGGAGTAGTGCCGGCCCCTAATCCTCCGGCCGGAGACCAGGAGTAACTAAATGGTACTGTTCCGCCAATTACAGAAACGGACGCGGCTCCATCCCCTCCTCCATAACAGGTAGCCGGAGTATTACCCATTGTAAGAGAAAGCGCCGGCGATTGTAAAACAGTAATGGCAGCAGTAGCTGTACAGGCATTTATGTTTGCATCTGTTACGGTAAGAAAATAGGTTCCGGCCGGTTGGGAGATACCAGAGCTTGTAGCGCCGGTACTCCAGCTGTAGAAATAGGGGCTGCTACCTCCGCTGGGTGTTGAGCTGACAGGACCTGCCGATCCGATGCAAATCAGGGGAGCTGTTATATCCGGATGTATCTGGGTTTCCTCTGCGATTGTCACACAGGCATTGGATATGCATCCTGCCGAGTCTTTTACCGTAAGGCAATAGGTTCCCTTTGGTTTAGTAACTGAACTGGCTGTTTCGCCCGTATTCCAGGAATACGTATAGTTCCCAAATCCTCCGCTGGCAACAGCAGCAATCGCAGAACTGCCTCCTCCAAAACAAGCAGTTGAAGGAGAATTAATAGTTACAGCTAAACTTCCATTAATAGCTGATTTTACCGTAATGGCGTCCGTTACCGTACAACCTGCCCCATCACTTATTGTAATGGAATAGGTACCTGTATTCACATTAATCTGCTGCGTGTTTTGACCAGTACTCCAGTAATAGGTATAGGAGCCTGAACCTCCTGTTGCACCGGCAGAAATGTTTGTAGCAGCACCGCAGGTAGCAACCATGCTGGATGTGGTATTGATCAAAAGCTGGGGATTTTCTATATAGGAAATGCCGGCCTGTTTTGTACAGGCTTGCTTTGTCGCATCCGTAATGGTGACCGTATAGGATCCGGCTGGCTTATTTGAAATTGTTTGAGTTGTTTCACCTGAACTCCATGAATAAGAATAAGGAGCAGTTCCTCCGGCCGGGGATGCAGTGAGGGTTGCATTTTGCCCGAAACAGACCAGGGTTACAGGGTTTATACCTACTGTTAATGGAGTTGTTATCGTAATTTTAACCTGACTGGATGCTATCGCGCAGTTGGCCATTCCTGTTGTAGAAAGTGTCAGGGTGACACTTCCGCTGCTGATTTCAGCTGCACTCGGAGTATAGGTCGCATTCAGTGTACTTGCTCCGGGGGAAAACGAACCAAGTCCTCCTGACCATATTCCTCCTGTTGCATTTATCACAGAACCGTTCAGCATTACAGAGGGATTTTCAGGGCATACTGTCAGCGCTGTTCCGGCATTTGCAATTGGAAGCGGATTGACAGTGACCAGTACCGAACTGGCTTGGGGGCATCCTCCGTTATTTATATTGACTACATAGGTTGTTGTGACGGTAGGACTTGCAACAGGGTTGGTTGCAGTGCTGTCGTTCAGGGATTTGCCGGGCTGCCAGATATACGTGGCGCCTGCGGGACCAGTTGGAGTTCCTCCTAAAACTACGCTCTTGCCCGTGCAGACAATTGCATTTGAACCTGCGTTGGCAACAAACGCCGTGGGCCTTCCGGAGGGAATCAAAGCAGCATTCAGGTATAGCCTGGCAGCATTGATGTGGGTTATGTTATTCCAATCCACTGCTCCGCCTGAGAAATAATTATGACCACCCAGATAAAATACATTTCCCCCCGGGCTCAGGGGGCCTGTAATATGTGCTGCGCCTGCCACTATCGTATCTTCTTTGGGATTTGGGCTTATGGCAAAATAAAAGCCGGGTTTCCAGACTGAACCGGCATTCCTCACCCAGTTCTGTTCAACTCCGCTCTCATTGGAGACCACTGTAGCCATAAACTGCATAAAAGCCATGTCGTTGTTGTAGTAGGCATTTGTTACCGGAGGATTGGGATAATTGGTTCCTCTGGTGCTTTGAAAAAGTTCATATTTCTCATATGTATTCACACCAACGCATTGGCCGAAAAAATTTCCTCCACTGTTTACAAACGTTCTTACCCTGTTGGTAATAGCCGTGTCATTCAGGTTTCCGGAATCCCAGTGACCTTCAGAACAGAATGTATAACATTCTGCAAGCCCGCCAAACACACCGGCACTTATATCCACATAATCAGGTATGCCAGCTGAATCCAGTATTTCCGCCTGCAAGGACTGAAAAGTGCCATTATTGAATACGGCAATTTTCGGATGCTGATTGAGCACATAACGTACATCAACCGTTACATCTGCAGTAAGACTGAATACTGCAACATTACCACCAAAGCCAGTGATTACCTGAGTCGCTGTTTTCCCAAAACCATAAAAGGAATGATTTACATAGGCACTGTCTATTATAAATTCACTGGCCACGAAATTGATCATGGCTGGTGCAACAACAGTGGGATAAATTCTTTGGGCAGAAGCTGAAAAATCAATCCCATCCTTTAATTTGCCGGATTTTATAACCCATTTAACGGGAATGTTGTTTTGCAAAAGTGCATTGACAAGACCATATGCTTTTAAGTTGAAAGGCTTCCCAATAGCCTGATTCACATTGTCCATTGGAATAACCAGAGAGCCGGCAGTAGCTGTTTGCAAATTTGCGGGAGGATTTGGCAAATCAGGCTGAGCACATAGCCTTGAAAAGCCAATAAGCAAAAACAAAATGAACAACCATCCAGATTTAATTTTTACCACACAAATTTCCATACCGCACATCCCCTTTCATCTTATTTAACGAATGTGGAACCAAATAGGTTACATTATTTATCAACCGGCCTGTATTAGAACTCCTTTATTTGGCACAAAATTTGTTATAAATTCAATAGAATAAACTTAACTTAGTGCCTTAACTTAGTGCCATGAAAAAATTAGCTTCTCTCTTTCTCGCAGCATTATTTTGTGTGTCTGCTTTTTCCCAGTCAAATGATTTGTTAAAAGCGGGTAGGACACTGGACAGTTTGGAAAATTATACAAAGGCGATCAAAAAATATGATGAGGCGATCAAGCGTAAACCGGATTATCCGGAAGCCTTTAATGCAAGGGCTATTAGCAGGCAAAAGTTGAAAGACTATAGAACCTCCATGCAGGATTTTAACAAGGCCATTCAGTTAAGACCGGATTATTCGGAAGCGTACTTAAACAGATCCTCGTTGAAAGGGGAGCTGGAAGATTCCAGAGGTGAGATGCAGGATTTGAATAAGGCAATCGAATTAAAACCAGACTATGCGGAAGCATATAATAAAAGAGGCCTTGTTCGTTCCCGTTTAGGAGATCATACAGGGGAAATTACAGATTATACCAAAGCGATTGGAATTAAACCAAATTACGGGGAAGCTTTTCATAACAGAGCCCATGCTAAATACATTATGGGCGACAAAAACGGCGCTTGTCAGGATTACAGCAAAGCGGGAGAGCTTGATTATTTTAAAGCCTACGAAGACATAAAAGATGTCTGCAAGTAAACATACGTTTCTATAGTTTACTGTTCCCTTTTTTCACTGCCATCTTAAACCTTGCTTTGACAGTAGTGGTGCTTTCTCCATAACCACCTGAATCATTTCTTCCCATTCCCCCGCCCATTCCCATTCCTCCACCCATGCCCATTCCCAAACCCATTCCGCCACCCATACCCATACCTACTCCCATACCGCCCATTCCAAGTCCAATACTTGGCCTGAATCCTCCTCCGCCTCCAGGGCCCGAACCAGGCTGTGTCTGGGAGGCATTTACAATAACAGTAAGTCCAATAATCCGTGTGCTGTCTTTATCGCTCAGGGAATCTTTAAAAAAAGTGCTGAAAGGAATAACTGCTTCATACGTCAAACTACTGGTATGAAGAGTGTCCCAGTTGATGGAAACATCAATACCAAAATCATTTGGCAGAGGAACCTGCCCCCCTATAGGAGGCTTAAAACCTGTCAGATGCATTAATTTTTCTTCATGGAAAAATTTTGCCTGTTGTATATTAAATATCTCTTGCTGGCTGCGCTGGCGATTTTGGCTCTGTCCCTGATCCATCTGTCCCGGGTTGCTCTGATCATCGCCTGTTCCTTGTCCCTGCCTGCCACTTCCCTTCTGTTTTTTAAACCTTCTCTCATGAAACGGGAAAAGAATGCCCGTAATTTCATGTGACCTGCCAGTAGTGTCAATCCACAACTGTATTCCTGAGCGAAGTATCTGAATCTGAGTTTCCTTATCCCTTGCTCTTATGCATAGGTAAAAATTCTTCCGGTCATTATTGACGGCATACTCCAAACCGTTTTTATAAATCCGGAAAGGACTTAGCCATTCTTCTGCATTTCCATCTGCCTTTACCGGAACAGACTGCCACAGACTCCTGTCAAATGCAGGCGAACAGGATACAATAAACAGTCCGGAAAAAAGCAACAGAGCAACTCTGAATATGCGGCTTTTCATTTATTGAGGTTGCGGGCTTTGCTCTTTTTTGTTTGGACTAAATACGAATTTCAGCGTAAATTGAAAAACTGCATTCTGCCCTTTGTTAAGCGAATAGAAAAGAAATTGATTGGAAGGAAGTTTGCTTTTTACAAAGACCGGAATAACAGAATTGGTGTACCGGATACAAAATATCAAATTGGATGTAAAGTTATAATCAAGGCCTGCAATTAAACTGACGTCCGTATTATTGAGCGTACCGGAAGGTATGCCCTGAGGATAATGGGTCGCATCCACATAGTTATAGCTAAACAGTCTTGCTACTGAAGCCCCTCCTTCCAGATCGAAGTTGGTAGAAGGTTTCTTAAAAATCATAAAATGCAAATGCCTGCGGAAGATCAGGGGTATTTCCAGGTAATTAAATGAATACCGGAAGGATCCATTATTCAATGAGTCAGTTGGGGCATGGGATGCTCCTTTTTGTATATAATTAATTTCCAGTTGCACAAGGGTTTTAGTACTGATGGCAGTACTGACAAGACCACCTACTGTAAAGCCAAGCTTCGAAAAGTTGTAGGTCAATCCTGGAATATCAGCGGCAGCAGCTCCAGCCGTAAGCCCGGCTTCGAATCGCTGTGCACGAGCCTGAGCTAAAATCAGAATGAAAACAAGCACTATTAGAAATAAATTTATTTTCATGAGTTGAACCTTATCAAATTTACTGAATAAAATCAGATCAAATTTACATTAATTTATACCCTTAGGTGATACTATTCCGGCATCCTTTCTTATCCCGTAACGCCAAACCGGGATAATTATTATATTTAAGGTATGCATTCCTCTAAAACTGTTCCCTCACGAATTAAATCCTGCAATACAGACCGGCTCCCGCAATTTCTAAAAATGAAATACCAGGCCATGTATGCCGACAGATATCGCTTTTTTAGGGCTACAACCCATTTATTTTTTGAAGACATCCCTTCCGGCTCTTTTCTGTATTCAAGTCCGGCTGTGTGGCTATGCGGAGATCTTCACCTGGAGAACTTTGGCAGCTATAAAGGAGATAACCGCCTGGCTTATTTTAGTCTGAATGATTTTGATGAATGTATCCTTGGCCCTTGTTCATTTGATGTGGTAAGGATGCTGTGCAGTATATATGTCGCCTCGGACAATCTCGGTGTTACGCCTGCAGATGCAAACAAACTGACCAGACTGTTCGCTGATACCTGGTTTAATAAACTGCAGGAAGGATATATAAGGGTTCTGGAAAAGGAAACAACATCCGGAATCATGCGAGATTTTTTAGAAGATGTTGCGACCAGGAAAAGAAAAAAGTTCCTTAACAAACGAACTGTGCTGAAAAACGGAACCCGGAAATTGCTGATTGACAATATGCACTTTGTTAAATTGCCAAAAGCAGAAAAGGAACAATTGAAACGTGCCTTTACTTCCTGGTCCGTTAAATTACCGAATGCCTCATTTTATAAAGTAAGAGACGTTGCCACCCGTATTGCCGGCACATCCAGTCTGGGGTTAAGAAGATATGCCCTGTTGGTGGAAGGGAATGGCTCCCCCAATGAAAATTACATATTGGAATTGAAGGAGACCCGGGCATCCTGCGCGGAAAATCTGACCAGGATACGGCAACCTAAATGGGATTCAGAGGCTCACCGCATCGTTGAAGTTCAGAGACGGGTTTTATCTGACCCTCCCGCCCTTCTAAATACCTTTGATTTTGCCGGCAGAAACTATGTGATGAAGGAATTACAACCTGTGGCCGACCGGATTGATTACACCTTGTTCAAGGGTAATGTAAAAAAACTCAGTCAGATGCTGGAGTATATGGCTTCCATTTATGCCTGGAGTAATTTACGAAGTTCGGGAAGGCATAATTCTGCAATAGCAGATGATTTGATTAAATTTGCTGAAAAACAGGAGAGGTATAAAAAAGAACTGTTGGAATATGCACGGAATTATTCTCAAACCATAAATAAATACCACGCTGTTTTTCGCAAAGCGTATGAAAAAAAATATTTTAGCTGATTTATCACTTTAACGAACATGATTTATCCTTTTAACTAAGTTTATGTACCCCTTCACTGAAGACACGTTAAAAATAGTTCTCTCCATTCTGGTTGGTGCCATCATTGGTGTTGAACGTGAGTACCGAAGCAAGGCTGCCGGCTTTAGAACCATTACACTGATAAGTATTGGTTCAACTCTGTTTACAATTGTCTCCATCAAACTGGGAAGTCCGAACAGCCCGGATCGAGTGGCAGCTAATATTATTACGGGGATAGGATTTCTGGGCGCGGGTGTTGTGTTTAAGGATGGGTTTTCTGTTACGGGACTTACCACCGCTACCGCGATTTGGGTGACAGCAGCTTTAGGAATGACCATTGGAATAGGCGATTACAAAATGGCCGGAGAAGGCCTGGTAATGGTACTGGTTGTTCTTTCTATTTTCGAATACATTCAGGAATTTATAGGACACCAGCATCAGAAAAGGGTTTACAAAATAATTTTTGACAAGCATTTAATGAAAACTGCTGAAGTTGAAAAGGAACTGCACAGCCACAAACTCCATTTTACAAAAATCAAAGAAATGAAAGTAAATGATGAACATATTTGCTTTTATGATGTAGCCGGGAGGAGTGAAAAATTTCTCGGATTTAATAACTTTCTGCTGGAGAACGCAAGGATTAAATCGTTTGAATGTTAGTGCGGTTTCCTCATTTCTTTTGTTTACTCTTTCACAAATGGTTATTATAGCAACCGTTATAAATAAGCGAAAAATGGACTTGGATCCATCAGCTTCTGGGTTACTGGCTCAGGGCCGTTTTTTTATTTCTGGATTAAATCCAGATCATACTTGCTCCCCGGTAATTTTCCACCCCCATTGGCTTTGGGCTTGTTCCCTTTTAACTCTTTTCGTGTAAGTCGCTTATGACCGTATCTCTCAACTTCTTTGTTTTTGATTTTTTTCTTAACCGTCAGATCATATTTTACACCGAAGCTGTACAGCGCATCTATCAGGTCACCGGTTGACAATGTACTCTTTTGACCAACCCGCAATTTGAATTCTCCGAAAATTCCAAAGTCGTCAAAATGTTTCTCTGCCCCCAATCCAAAATTTACAGCTCCCTTAAATTCGTTGAGGTGCTCGCTAAGAGAAGGTGCTCCATATTGATCATTGACTGCGATATAATTTCCATCCCAATGCTGAATACCAAGTCCTCCCAACAAATACAATTCCGTATTTAGTTCGGGCAGATGTCCCATGAATTGCATATTCACTTCATAACAATCATAAAGTATGGAATTCGACACAGGGGGAAATGAATAATTCAGATGCGTCCATTCTCCGACAATCCGGATACGCTCCTGCATAAATATTCCGGCTCTCAGATTTAAACCTTTGGCCGAGATAACTCCGCCTCCAATATTTTCATCCAAAGGGGAACAACTTTCTCCTGCTGAAAACAGGAATTTTATCTTTTTGTACTCTGTTATATCTGTTCTTGCTGCAACCAGACTGTCACGTTGAGCAAATAACGTAAAATCTGCAAGCGCGAAAAAGCTGATCAGAAAAGGCAGAATTATGTATTGTTTTTTCATCTGTATTTTCTTTCCATAAACCTACGTCTTTAGCAGACCTAATTTAATAAGAATTATTGAATGGAGGGTTTAAGCCCTTAAAAGGCAATTTTCCCGGATAATTGGGGTTAAAACCCTAAAAGGTATCAATTTCAGATAAACGGATTAACAAATCCGCCAAAACCAGTTCAAAAATGATTGCAATACTTTTTAATAATAGTATATGATTCTAATATCCCCAATTCACTCGCAACACTAAAATTCTGGCAGGCATTCATCTTGTCCTTGAGAAACAAAAGCAATAGGCCCCTGTTATAATATGCATCCGCGAGGTGCTTATCCGCCTTTAAAGCAAGGGCACAATCTTTCTCTGCTCCGGTATAATCATGTAACTGGCATTTGACAATAGCTCTGTTGTAATAAGCAAAAGCAAAAGAAGGCTCCAATAGTATAGCCTTGCTAAAATCAAGCAAGGCCTTTTCATATTTTTCAGTTGCTCCTTTGGTGTCAAACCGGATGATTAAATCTATTTCTTTACAGGTATTGACTCCTCTGGCAAACCAGGAAATAGCGGAAAGCGGATCCTCTGCTACCAGCTTATCATAATCCTTCACGGCATCATTAAACAATTGCATGTTCGTTTTTTGTACAGCCTCCCAGAGGTGTGAATCCGTTCGTTTATACTTCGCATTTGACTGTTTGGAAAGACTGTCCAAAGCAGGTGCCAAAGTCTGTTGTACTTTATTTGTCAGGCAGAGTGTTTGGTTTCCACTACTCACCTTTTGCAGTAAAGGGCTGAAGTAAACCGATTTTTTATAATTACTGTCTTTGAGGGCAATGTAAAAGATAGGCATTAACCGTATCTGTATCGTGTCCCTCGCTCTTGTGTCCCCGCTATTAAAGTCTGCATCCAGCTCCATCAGGTGTACCAGGTTAACAGAATCAGCGGTTCTTTGGGCAGTACTCTTTTCCCTGTTCATATCTGTAATAATTTTGCTCAATTCCAGGTCCTTTTTGGCTCCCTTAAAATCTCTCATGGTTTGCTTTAGCTGGGATCGGTTATAGTAAGCTTC
>JABDEY010000023.1 GCA_013286805.1 Bacteroidota bacterium
GACCGAAAAAAACTTTTCAGAACTTTTCATGAAGCCTACTATTTTGTGGATGATGTTTCATTGACTGACCCCTCGGATACTATAAAGCCTGTTATAGTGAAAGCACCTGTTGTAAAAAGCGAATTTAAAACGGGAGATGTTATCCAGCTAAAAAGTATTTTCTTTGAAACTGCCAAATCCGATCTGATGGACGACTCCTATCCCGAATTGGACAAATTGGTTGATGTGCTGGAAAAGAACCCTAAAATGGAAATAAGGATCAACGGGCATACAGATAGTCAGGGAAATTCGGATAGCAATCAGAAATTGTCAGAAGCTAGGGCGAAAGCGGTATTTGACTACCTGATAGAAAAAGGCATTTCAAACGAAATAGAATTCAAGGGTTTTGGAAGTAGCCTGCCAATTGCAGGAAATGATACAGAAGAAGGAAGAAAAAAAAACAGAAGGGTAGAGTTTGAAGTTATACAGTAATTTTGGCGATACAATAGTTTGCCCGATGATGTAGTAGTTTGGCTAATGAATCAATAGTTTAACGGAGGATGCAATAATTTGGCTGATACACTGAATTTTTATACCGAATGCTGACCAAAGGGAATAAAAGACTAATAAACTCCTGGGCCTTTTATGACTGGGCGAATTCTTCTTACCCCCTGGTTATAACTTCAACTATTTTTCCCATTTTCTATATTGCAAAGACCAGCACTTTTTATGGGAATGGGCAATTAATCAGTGATGCTGTTTATTTGTTTGGGCGGCAATTTAAGAATACGGAGTTATACGATTATGTAGTGGCATTATCCTTTATCATAGTGTGCATCACGGCACCCGTACTTTCAGGAGTTGCTGATTATTCCGGCAATAAGAAAAAATTCATGCAGTTTTTTTGCTACCTCGGTTCCCTCGGTTGTGCCTCCTTATTCTTCTTCGACCCCGGCCATCTTTTCCTGAGTTTACTTTCTGTATTGATTGCGAGCGTAGGTTTTTTTGGGGCAGCCTTGTTTTTTACAATGCGTATTTGCCTGAAGTTGCTGAACCCATAGATCATGACCGGGTAAGCGCAAAAGGTTTTTCCTTAGGTTATTTAGGCAGTGCCCTGCTGTTAATTATTAATCTGATTTTCATCCAGGGATTTCAGATGCCTGCAAAATATTCATTTATTTCTGTAGCAATCTGGTGGGCCGGCTTTGCACAGATTACCTTTGCCCGGCTCCCTGATAATGTATATGGTCATAAGCCGGAAGGCAATGTTTTACTGAAAGGATTTAAGGAACTTGGTAAGGTATGGAAGGAACTGAAAACCATCCCGAAACTAAAACGCTACCTCACTTCCTTTTTTTTTTCTACAGCATGGGCGTTCAAACGGTCATGCTGATTGCCGTTTTGTTTGCTAAAAAAGAAATTGTTGGCATTAGGGACAGCAACCTCATTATCAGCGTGCTGATTATACAATTTCTTGGAGTAGCCGGATCAGTGCTCTTTTCAAGACTCTCCAAATGGCTTGGAAACATTAAAGCTTTAGGAATTGCCATATTTATCTGGATAGGCATTTGCGTGAGTACCTATTTCTGGGTATATACTCCATTTGATTTTTATATCATCGCCTCTATTGTTGGGCTGGTTATGGGCGGCATTCAATCGCTTTCCCGTTCCACCTACTCCAAATTGCTTCCGGAAACGGAGGACCATGCCTCTTATTTCAGCTTTTTTGATGTTTGTGAGAAGATAGGCATAGTCATAGGCACCATCTCATTCGGATACATTGAAGGGATCTCAGGGGGTATGCGGAATTCTATTCTGTCTCTGATTGGATTCTTTGTTATTGGTTTTGTTGTGCTCCTGACAATTCCAAAGAGTAAGGAGTTATCGATTTGATATACTTGGGAAACCTGGCTTTCATCTGATATCTGATTCTAATCAAACTCAGGTTCTAATCAAACTCAGGTTCTTCCTTCTTATCCTTAAATTTCCTTAAATTCGCCCCATGATAGTTGACATATTCATCCCCTGCTTCATAGACCAGATTTACCCGCAGACAGCGTTAAATATGGTAAAAGTGCTTGAAAAGGTGGGCTGCTCTGTCAACTATAACCCCGAACAAACCTGTTGCGGACAACCTGCATTCAATGCAGGTTACTGGAGTGATGCAAAAGAGGTGGGAGAAAAATTTATCAAGGAATTTCAAAATGACCGTTACATTGTTTGCCCTTCCGCTTCCTGTGCCGGTTATGTCAAAAACTATTTCCCGGAATTGTTTCACAACACAGCCTTGCACAACCAGTTCAAACAGGTTCAGAAAAACATGTTTGAATTCACAGACTTTCTGGTAAATATTTTAAAAATAACTGACATTGGCGCTAAGCTTCAGGGTATTGGCACCTACCATGATTCCTGCGCTGCGCTGAGAGAATATGGCGTTAAGCGCGAACCACGGGTACTGCTCGATAAAGTTCGGGGACTGGAAATGCGGGAAATGAAAGATACGGAAACCTGTTGTGGATTTGGAGGAAGTTTTGCCGTAAAATTTGAACCGATTGCCGTAGGAATGGGACAGGAAAAAGTCGGACATGCTCTGGAAGTAAGTGCTGATTACCTGATATCAACTGATATGTCCTGCCTGATGCACATGGAAGGTTATATCAAAAAGCAACACAAAAAGCTGCAGGTCATGCATGTTGCTGATGTGCTGGCAAGCGGATGGGATTGAATAAGGATTTCTTTCAAATGGTTTTTGAAGTAGTTTGCCTGATACCCAAAGGCCGGGTTACCAATTATGGCGCTATTGCCAAATATTTAGGTTCTGCCCGCTCCTCCCGTATGGTAGGCTGGGCCATGAATGCCTCACACTCCTTCAAGAAGAAAGTTCCCGCTCACAGAGTTGTAAACAGGAATGGCATACTAACAGGCAAACATAGTTTTCCAGATCCCTTTATGATGCAGCGCCTGCTTGAAAAAGAAGGCATCCTTGTTAAGAAAGACAAAGTAGTGGATTTTAAGAAATTGTTCTGGGATCCGAGTGAGGCGTTGAAATTGTAGTTGAATTTTTTCGGAGAAGTAAAATGCTTTTGCTGCGTTAGATTTATTATATACTTTAGGCGGTAAATAAAAGTAAAAATGGAAAATGCAAAAAAATAATTACTGCTCTTTCAATTATTTTATCAGGTACGACAACGAATAGCTATGCTCAAACCATTGTTAAAGAGTATAATGCAGGGCATGAATTTCATATTAGTTTACCCGATTATATGATCAGAACAGTTGGACTTAACAGTTCCGCTCAATTTCAATTTAAAAATGTCGCTAAGGATGTATACGGGTATGTTATCCCCAAGGGTAGCTAATACTTCAGATCCATCCGAAGAAATGCCGATTTGGTTTGTACACACAAGTCCTTTTTTTGATGCTCTTACATGTTCATTCTGGTGAACCTTTGAGCCTTCATAGGTTTATTTTGCTGAACCTGTAAAAACACACCAAAACGAACAGTTTTCTTACGATTATATACTGCGATTCACAAGGCAATCATTAATTAGATACAGAACCAGCAACAAACAGATCACTCGTAATTCGGTCAGAAAGCAATTTTCCTTTATCGCTTAAAGTGAGAACCGCCGCCTTCTGCACCATATCACCCGATTCAATATACCGCTTAGCTTCCCCAACACAAACTGAATAGTACACCTCTCCCATTTCCTTTACTGAGTTTAAATCAACTCCCCAAATGGTCCGGAGGGAAGTCAGAATGTATTCATTGTATTTCTGATCCGGAGTAAGAATTTCTTTTTCAAAACTATGCTCCCGGATGTATGATGCATTATTCCTCACATTCCATTGTCTACTATACCCGTTGTACGAATGTGCCGAAGGTCCCAATCCCAGGTAATGCTCTTTCAACCAATAGTTACTGTTGTGTCTGGAAAAAAAACCCTCTTTGCCAAAATTGGAAATTTCGTATTGAATAAAGTCATTTCTTCTCATTGCTGACATTAGCAGTTCAAACTGTTGTGCCGATTGTTCCTGATCCACATTTTTAGCTTTACCGCTTTTTATCAGGTGAGCCAGTGTTGTTTTTGGCTCTACGGTTAAAGCATAAGAAGAAATATGCGGAACGTCGAGAGAGAAAACCGTTTTCAGGTTGCTCAACCATCCTGCATTACTCAATGTGGGAGTACCATAGATAAGATCAACCGTTAAGTTCTCAAATCCCATATCCTGAGCTTCTTTTATGGAGGCGCACCCTGCCTCAGCGGAATGAGCTCTGTTCATAAACCGCAAATCTTCTTCCCTAAAGGATTGTACTCCTATACTCAGGCGGTTAACGGGAGTATCTTTCAATTGCTTTAATTTAATCTTTGAAAGATCGTCCGGATTCGCTTCTAAGGTAATTTCAGCATCGGGTGCAATTGGATAATATTTATACAGACTCTCAAAAATCTCCATCAATTCCTTTTGTGAAAGCAAAGAAGGGGTTCCACCTCCAAAATAAACCGAATGAATTACAGTTTTCAGATAATCCTTCTGCAAGGCAATTTCCATCTTCAATGCCTTCAGGAAATCTTCTTTGTTTCTCAGCGAAGTGGAAAAATGAAAATCACAATAGGTACAGGCCTGTTTGCAGAAAGGGATATGAATGTAAATTCCGCTCAAAACTCAACAGCTGCCTCTGACTACAGATTTCATTTATTAAGTACGATTCTGAAGGTAGTTCCTTTTCCAGGCTCAGATCCCTTCACAAAAATTTCCCCATTGTGGTAATTTTCTATAATTCGCTTGCTAAGCGAAAGGCCCAGCCCCCATCCTCTCTGTCTGGTGGTAAATCCCGGCTTAAAAACAGCCTTGTACTTCGATTTGGGAATACCTTTCCCTGTGTCCGTAATATCAATGTAAACGAACTGAGTCTGATCATAAATGTCAACTGCGATAGAACCATTCCCATCCATTGCATCAACAGCATTCTTGCATAAATTTTCTATTACCCATGCGAATAAAGCAACATTCAGCTGCGCTTCAACCTGATCTCCCTGGTGCGCGACAATTTTATAAATAACATTTTTAGAAGTACGTGTCTTTAAGTAACTTACTGCATCTTCCATCACCTTATAAATATTTTCTTTTACAAGTTTTGGAGCAGAGCCAATTTTAGAGAAACGCTCGGTAATGGTTTCCAGGCGCTTTACATCCTTTTCAAGCTCAGTTATGGTTTCTTCAGGAATATTTTTTGTTTTTAAATACTCGACCCATGCCATCAGCGAAGACAGCGGAGTACCCAACTGATGCGCTGTTTCTTTTGCCATCCCCACCCAAACCTGATTTTGTTCTGCATTACGCGATGTACTAAACAACGTATAGGCAATCAATAAAAAGATACCTATAACCCCAAACTGTACATATGGGTAATATTTGAGCTGAGTTAACAGGAAGGAATCGTGATAATAAATATATTGTTTACCCTCTATTCCAAAATCAATCACGATAGGAGGCTTGGAGGATTCCATTTCAGCAATAGTTGCTTTTAGCAAATCCTGTGTTGCAATTTTTGATGGATCAATATTACCCGATTCAATTACATGCAGACGGGTAGAATCTGTAAAAATAACCGGTACGGAGGCCGAATTAACCGCAACTTCGGAGATGAAGGATTTAACCAGGTCGTCCAAAACATTTTTCAATTCAGAGAAAAGCCTGGAGTCCTTATAATAAATATAATTCTTTTGCCCTTTCAGAATGGTAATCTCTATAGGTGGATGCTGTCTTCCCATTGCCTGCATTTCTTCCTGCAGATAACTCTTATCATTGGTTTTAGATGTATCCAGATTTCTATAAGAAATAACTTTATTATTTGCATCTGCCAATATCACAGGCACAGTCTGATTGTTTTTTATGACCTCAAAAACAAAACTCACATCCTCCATCTGTAAGGAGGGATTGGCCATTTCCTTGGTCCCATTTGCCCACAACTCTACCTTTTTGCGTTCCTCATTTGTTATTTTAATAAACAGTTCATTGGTGTATTGAACCAGCTTTGCCTTTTTACGAATGGCATCTGCCCACAATTTTACCTTCTTGCGTTCATCATCCGCTATCTTATTTACCAATGTATTGGTATACCAGAGGGAAATTCCAACAATGAAGAGTGCCGCAACAAATAGCAGTAGCTTCCAGCGTTGTTTTTTTGAATAAATGTTCACATTCATTGAATTATCCCGAAAGTAAATTTAACTAAAAATCAGTATCCTCCTTTTTTTGCTCTTTCCCGCCTTCATCCCATTTTATCTTTATTTTTTCATGCGTTTTCGATTCCGCATTCAGGACATTTTTCCCTAACGTACTGTCCTTCTTAAACCAGCCAAACTCCTCGTTCAGCATTTCCTTCAGGTTGTGCTTTTCCTTCTTTATATCCTCCTTTATTTTCTGAAACATCCCTTTCTTGTCATAATGAAAAACCGGATTATCCACCGTACCAGTCATAGATATAAACAAAGTCTTGCTCTGGCCGTCATCCTCTACCTTTCCAAATTCATCATTCTCTTTTTTTGCACTCCCTGCCTTTTTTGCCAGTAATTCCCGCATTAAAAGCCGGATATGATAATCTATTGTATTATCGAACTTATGATTTCCCGAGCAGGTCAGATTCAAGGCACTGTTTTTCAAATCCATCTTAGGGAGGAAAATAGTTCGATTTTTGATTTCAATCTGGTTTTCGAGTGTTTCAAACCGAATGTCTTCCAGCTCCTTTACATTAATAAATTTTGAAAAAGCCTTTAAAGGCGCAAAATTCATTAGTTCTCCTTTTTCAATCTTTATATTCCCTGTGGCATTCACTTTATTCAAATCCGGTTCCAGCCGGGAATTCCAAACCGAAGTATACGCAATTTCAGCCGTTAAAAATCCTCTCAGGTTCTTGTCAGTCAACGTTGCCTGACCAAAATTGTCAAGCTGTGAAAACAACTTGGTGATATTTACTTTATTTAAGGAGGCGGTACAGGAGATTACCAATGCCTTGCCCTTAGTTCCATCTATCATACCTACCCCGCTTATTTTCCCATCCATCGTATTAAAAGAAATAGGGTCAGCAATCATTCGTTTGTCATTCAAAACAACATGCCCCCTCAGATTTTCAGCTTCAAAATGTTTAAAATGAAGTGTACTGATTGAACTGTTAAGATCCAAATGAAGGTGTTCGGGCAAACGGAGTTCATAAACCGTGTCTCTTCGTGTCGATTTTCCTTCATCTACCAGAAGTTCATTTAAATCAAGTTTTCTGCATTTCAATTTCGCTTCAATGCTCAGGTCCTCTTTATTAATAAAAAGCCAGGGTAAAATATTTCTGAATAAACCTTTAAGACTGAAGTCACTTCCTTCAACAACTCCCCTGAAGTCATTGACAATTATATCACTATTATCAAAAAGAAATGAACCATTTATACTGTCATAGGAGTGTTTGCTATTCTTCAATCGAAACCGAACATCCTTTAAATCCAGATTTCCGGAAGCAGAAGCATTTTTAAAGTCCTCTTCAGCGATCCTTCTAATCTCTTTATTGCGTGGGATTCTGCCTTTGAAAACAATGTCAACAGAAGCTCTTCCACGAATAGTTTCAATTGAATCAATTTTCAATAATGTCTGCAGTTCACCCAGATCTATATCTGCATTCATCTTCAGATTAATTTCCGGATTGTTAAAATTCCGGAATCCGAAACTTCCATTAATTGCCCCATCATTAAGCTTACCGGAAAATTCATCAATGACAAGTTTTGAATTTTCGAGGTTAGTAAATTCTCCTTTTAGCTTAACTGATTTTAGTTCCAGTCCATACTTTTCATTTCTGATAGTGGCTTTATCAATACCAAAATTTGCTTTAACAACCGGCAATTCAAGGCTGGAATACGATCCTTTAATGCTTGCATCAAAATGAAAATTGCCTTCACTCGAATAATCATTAATTTTATCCTTATACACCTTTGGCAGAATGGAGAGGACGGACCGGATATCGATCTCACGACCCTTCAATTGCAAATCCAAAACAGGAACGGCATCTGTATAATTTACGAGGCCTCCGAGGTCAAAATGCAGTCCGGCCAATTTAAATGCACCCTTCCGGATGCTGTATGTCCTGGTTTTACTATTCACAGAAAATTCAGCTTTTAATTCAGCGGATTTTTCACGGATATATACCTGTTCATCCGATTTCACCTGAGTAAAATTAATTCCCAGATCAGTCTTCAGATCGTATGCTTCATCAGTAAACCTTCCTGAAAGCCCCCCCTTAGGAATACTAAAATTGCAGGTCAATTTCTTTTGTTTATTTGTGTAAAAAACAGAAATCTTCCTCAAATTAATTTTTTCAAGGGCAAAAGCAAAATTACCGGAAGCAGTATCTCCTGTTGTTTTCCAGAAGTGAAAATTATCCTTACCATCCGAATCAATTTCTAATTTCATGACCAGGTCAGAGATAGAAAGTACCCGTATCTTATAATTCTTATGAAAAATATCCATTAAATTAAATTGAAGTGAAATGACACCTGCACTAAACAGGGTGTCCTTGCCATTTGAAGGATCGGCATCAAGAGTAAGCACCTGTTTAAATTCTACAGAAGCTAAAGGAAAATTCTTCAAAACAGAAAACTGTATGTTATGTGGATCAACAACAATTTTTGTATTCAGCTGCTTGTTCAATTGACCTATAATATAAGCCTTCACATTATCTCCATAAAAATATCCAATAACAAATCCGGTTGTGACGCTTAAAAAAGTAAGCAGCATCAATCCAGCAAAAATTCTTTTTATCCAGATGCGCATTTGTGATACAAATATTTCGAAAATAACGATCTAAAAATCAGGACGTTGATCCATCTTATGAATAACGTCAAGTGGATAACATATATTACCTTTGGGTCGAAATGGTTTTAAATTACATCTGGATTGCCTTTTTCCTGATTGCCTTTCTAGTGGCAATACTCAGAACGCTCATTTGGTATTTCTCAGTTCATCACCATTACATTTCATTTGGCGGTGCGGGCCTTTATCAGCATATTGTTACCAGATTTGGGGATTCCGGAATATTCAAAACAATCGTAGACAGCACCTTCTCCTCTTCCGAAGATGCTTTTAAAATTTCCATAGGTCTGACGGGAATAATGGCACTTTGGCTGGGTCTGATGAATATTGGTGAAAAAGCAGGACTTATACGGCTTTTCACAAGAATAGTGAATCCCCTGTTTATCCGGCTATTTCCTGAATTACCAAAAGAGCACCCGGCTATAGGGCAAATTGTAATGAATTTTACAGCCAATATGCTCGGAATGGGAAATGCAGCCACCCCGCTTGGATTAAAGGCCATGCAAAGTATGCAGGAACTGAATCCAGACAAAGAGAAAGCTTCTAACCCGCAGATCATGTTCCTTGTATTAAACACTGCTGGCTTTACCTTATTACCGGTTACAATAATGATGTTCAGGGCAGAACGGGGCGCGACGGATCCATCAGATATTTTTATTCCTATTCTGCTGGCGTCCTTTTTTGCAACTATTACCGGTGTGGCTTTAGTAGCATTCAAACAACGTATTAAAATTCTGGATCCCATATTGCTCGCCTGGCTTGCTGGCATTGGACTGATTCTAACCAGTCTCATTTTCTATTTCCATAGCCTGACATCATCCAGGCTGGCACTGGTTTCCGGGGTAGTTAGCAATTTCATATTATTTGGGATCATAATTGCTTTCATCACCGCAGGACTTATTAAAAAAATAAATGTATTTGATTCCTTCATTGAAGGTGCTAAGAATGGATTTTCAACCGCAGTTAAAATAATTCCTTATTTAGTTGCGATGCTCGTAGGGATAGCTGTATTCAGGTCTTCAGGAGCCATGGACCTTTTAATGGGAACTATAAAATACAGTATCCAATTATCTGGCCTTAATACTGATTTTGTAGATGCCCTGCCTACCGCATTTATGAAGCCCCTGAGCGGAAGCGGAGCAAGAGGTCTGATGCTTGATTCCATGAAAACATACGGAGCAGATTCATTTGCAGGCCGGCTTTCCTGCATATTTCAGGGCTCCGCGGATACGACTCTTTATATTGTGGCCCTGTATTTTGGATCAGTTGGAATCACCAAAACAAGATATGCTGTGACCTATGGATTACTAACTGATCTGTTTGGAATTATTGCAGCGATCTTTATAGCCTATTTATTTTTTAAATAGCTTAAATCCGGAAGCCTAAAACAAGAATGTCGTCCGTTTGAGGTTCGTTCTGTTTCCAGTTTCTCAATGCATATTTTAGAAAGGATTTCTGTTCCTTCATGGACATGGACTGAATGCTCAGTATAAGTTCCTTAAATCTCCTTCGGGTAAACTTCTTGCCTTTTTCACCACCGAACTGATCATTATACCCATCCGTATAAAAGTAAAAGCAATCACCTTCCTTCAGATCCTTCTTTGCTGTCACAAATGTCTTTTTTGCATCCCCATAGAATCCAATTGGAAAACGGTTGGCATCAAATTCTATCACTGCTCCATCCCGTACAAGTAATATAGGCCGGAAAGCTCCTGAATAGGAAATTGCATGCTTTTCAAAATCAAAAATGCCCACTGCCACATCCATTCCGTCATAGGTTTCACTGGAATTATTTTCGAAATTAAGCGCTAAACGCAATTCATTTTCAAGAGCATAAAGAATTTCAGAGGGTTCAGCTATCCTCTTATTCAGGATTACTTCTTTCAAAATGCTGTTGGCTATAACACTCATCAATGCGCCTGGAACTCCATGCCCTGTACAATCAACTGCTACCACAGTAACCCTGTTTTCAAACCGGTGAAAGAAATAATAATCCCCGCTCACCACATCCTTTGGTTTATATAAAATAAAAGCCTCGCTGAATGCTGACTCAATTTCACTTAAAGAAGGGAGTATGGCATTCTGAATTCTGCTTGCATAACGAAGACTGTCCCAGATCTCCTTGTTTTGTATTTTCAGCCTTTCGTGGTTCGTTGTTTGAACTGTTTCAACCCGTTTCCGTACACTGATATCCTGGCCAATTGCGATAAGGGTATTGAACAGCCCTTTGGAATAAGTCCACAAAATCCAGCGATCCTCACCGTTTGCAGCCTTTAAAATTCTTTCCTGGGGAACAATATCCGAAAGTACTTCTTCCTGTAATAAATCACTGACAAATTTTTTAATTTGCTTACGGTCCTTTGGGTTGTTTCTTGTCAGATTATACCATCCCTCTCCCATAAGGCTTTCAGGATCAAATCCCAAAATCCGTTTCGCAGAAGGACTTACATATTCAACCTTACCTGAAGTGTTTATGACTACAATCAGGCTGTTAATTCTTTCCAGAATGCTTTCTGTAATCAGGCTCATAAAAAAGGTTCCAATACTGTTTGTATGAGGGGATACGTATTCTTCAGAGCCTCCTTCATGTCCGATTTATTCATCCAGCGTGCTACTGTTATATGTTCATCCAATTGTGGAGTTAATTTAGTATTCCTCCCTGAATAAAGCATTTCAAACCAATGTGTCCTTTTTAAAATAGCCACGCCTTTTAATTCATAGGTATGATACGTAACAGGCAATTCCATAATTATTTCGATTTCAGAAATCCCACATTCCTCCTGAACTTCGCGGATTGCAGCCTTCCTAACTGCCTCATCCTTTTCAATTTTTCCTTTTGGAAGATCCCATTTATCAAGCCTGAAAATAAGTAACAACTCCGATTTGCCATTTTTTACCACTCCTCCTGCTGCCTCTATAAGCATATATTTTTTCAAATAGTTCCCCCAATTCTCTTCCTGAATGAATTCACATTTATTTTTATTGAAAATTTTATACACAGGCGTTTGTATTTTTATGGTTATATTCGTCTGATGATAACGAACGAGGAATCTGCTCTTAAAGTTGCCGAATTTTTACTTCAAATCAAAGTAATAAAGTTACAGCCCGACAAGCCTTTCACATGGGCTTCCGGCTGGAAATCACCTATCTATTGCGATAACCGCATTACACTTTCTTATCCCAAGGTAAGGACTTTTATTCGTCAGCTGTTTGTTGAACTGATCAATTCGGAATTTGGAAAGCCTGATCTGATTGCCGGAGTAGCAACCGGAGGGATTGCTCAGGGCGTATTGGTAGCGCAGGAGTTAGGGCTTCCATTTGTTTATATCCGCCCGGAAGCAAAGGTTCATGGCTTAGGGAATGTCATCGAAGGACTTGTAGAAAGTGGGCAATCCGTTGTGGTTATTGAAGATCTGATTTCAACTGGTGGAAGCAGCCTGAAAGCTGTTGAAGCATTGCGAAAAGAAAAATGCACGGTAAAGGGTTTGGTTTCTATTTTCACCTATGGTTTTAAGACAGCGGAGGATGCATTCAAAAAGTCAAAATGCAAGGCACTGTCGCTCTGTGATTATGAAACGTTAATTAAACAGGCGCTCAAGTCGAATTATATCACTGAAAAAGACATGCTCTCGCTTCAGAACTGGCGCAAAGATCCGGCGGGATGGGGTGCGAAAGCGGTGCCTGCCATTTAAATGTATTGAAATTATTTAGCTGCATATGACTACAATTGAAAGTAATAAAGTTGACATTGAAAACTCAGCCGGTAATGTCTTTAATTACCTAAGCAATTTCAACAACTTTCAAAAGCTTATGCCAGCCCAGGTAACTAACTGGACTTCTACTGAAAATGAATGCTCTTTTACCATAAGTGGTATGGCAACAATCGGAATGCAGATCATAGAGAAAGCGGCTCCTGCACATATTAAGATCTCCTCGCATGGAAAGGTCCCATTTGACTTTATACTTCATATAAACATTGGCTCCACTACCCCTGAAAAATCAAGTGGCCAATTAGTCTTTGAAGCTCAGCTCAACCCCATGATCAAAATGATGGTTGAGAAGCCATTGACAAATTTCTTTAACCTGCTTGCAGATAAGATGAGGGAAATCAAATAAACTTTAGTTCTTTCAGATCATACGAATGTGTTTCCCCATTTTCATCCTTCAGCAAAAGTCTCCCCTGCTCATTCACACCAGTTAATACAGCTTTAAAAATCCGACCAGCTTTTTCGTAGTCACACAACCTATTCAATTGGTACAGACTATATGTATAATCCTTTTTGAGTTGTTCCTCCTTTCCTGCTTTCAGCTGTAAATACCCCGCCTCGATAAATTCACATAATCTGCCAATACAATCTTTCAGATCAAACACTTCACCAGTTAAAGAACAAAGAGAAGTCGCCTGAATTAATTCCCCAAATTCCGTTTGATTGACATTTAAACCAATTCCTATAATACTGACATTCACCTGATCTTCCTTCAGTAAATTTTCGATCAGAATTCCAGCTATTTTTTTATCTCCTGCATAAATATCATTCGGCCACTTTATTTTTACTTCATGAACACTTTCATCAGAAATGTCACTCTTCTTTGGGTTAAGGCCTGATTTCTTTAAGCATTTGTTCAGAAAATCTACCATTCCAAGAGAAATTACCCTGGTCAGATAAAATTGCTTATCAACCTTCAAATTCGGCTTTAGGATAATACTGAGTGTAATATTCTTATTAGCCTCACTTTTCCAGGTATTTCCCCTTTGTCCCCGACCGCCTGTTTGTTCATGCGCCCACACCAGAGTGCCTTCAGGGACCTGAGAATCCTTCAGCATACCTAAAACATAGGAATTGGTCGATTCTACGGAGGTTAATTCCAGCAGATTCTGCCCTATAAATAACGTTTTAATCAACAGATAATCAGGTATAAATGCTTATTTTTGCACCTCGTTTGATTACCCAAAATAACTAATTTATTTTAATGGCTAAAAAGAAAAAGAAAAAACTACATGAATCGTTTTCATTAGTGGATGCTGTAATTAAAGGCATTCAGGAAAAAAAAGGTCAAAACATCATTTGCCTCGATTTAAGGAAAATACAAAATGCCGTTTGTGAACACTTTATCATTTGTCAGGGGAATGCTACCACGCAGGTCAGTGCCATTGCCGACTCGATCAAGGAAGAAGTAAAAAAAGAAACCGGAGAAAGACCATTTCATTCAGAAGGTTATGAAAATTCCCAATGGATATTGGTTGATTATATTACTGTTGTTGTTCACATTTTCCTACCCGATGTGCGGGGATTTTACAACCTCGAAGACCTTTGGGCTGACGCGGAAATACTTGAATATGCAGAAACTTAAATAAAATGAGCGAAGAACCTAAAAAAAACGAAACCAAAAATCAGTTTGAAAAGGTGAAAGAGCGGCTTTCCAAAAAGCCTCAATTGCCTAAGAATTCTTTTAATATCTACTGGATTTATGCAGTGATATTGTTGATTCTTGTTGGCCTGGAGTTCTTTCCCTTTGGCGGCGATGTGAAAGAAGTCAGCCAGAAAAAGTTCATCGGTGAAATGCTCAAAAAAAGCCATGTTAAAAAAATTATTGTTGTAAATGGGGACAGGGCAGAGATTTTCATTAAAAAAGACAGCCTGATCCTCCGTCAATATGATTCTGTAAGGACAAGAGCAATAGGCAACGGCATTAATCCCGGCCCACATTACATGATCAAAAATCTGTATCCCGAAAATTTTGAAAAGGCCATTGACGAAGCTCAAAAAGAAATTCCTGTTCAGGATCGGGTAGAACTTCAGAAAGACACCCGTACAAACTGGTATGAACCAATTGGCACCCTGCTGATACCGGCCATTATCATCCTGATTATCTGGGTCATTGTTATGCGCAGAATGGCCGGAGGAGGAGGAGGAGGGCAGATTTTCAACATCGGAAAATCCAAGGCTCAGTTATTTGACAAGGACACCAATGTCAGCATCACCTTTAATGACGTGGCAGGTCTGGAAGGTGCTAAAATGGAAATAAAGGAAATTGTAGATTTTTTAAAACAACCTAAAAAATATACCGAATTGGGAGCGAAAATTCCCAAAGGTGCGTTGTTGGTTGGCCCTCCGGGTACCGGTAAAACATTATTGGCTAAAGCTGTTGCAGGTGAAGCTAAAGTTCCTTTCTTTTCGCTTTCAGGTTCAGATTTTGTTGAGATGTTTGTTGGAGTCGGAGCCTCCCGCGTAAGAGATTTATTCCGTCAGGCAAAGGAAAAAGCGCCCTGTATCATATTCATTGACGAAATTGACGCCGTAGGACGCGCCCGTGGCAAGAGCCCGATGACCGGAGCCAATGATGAAAGGGAAAGCACGTTAAACCAGTTGCTCACCGAAATGGATGGATTCGGAACCAATAGTGGTGTGATTATTCTCGCAGCTACCAACCGCGCAGATGTTTTGGACAGAGCCTTGCTTCGTGCCGGCCGTTTCGACAGGCAGATCTATGTGGATATGCCCGACATGAACGAACGCAGGGAAATATTCAAAGTACATTTAAAACCATTGAAGCTTAGCCCCGATTTGGATATAGAATTTCTTGCCAGACAGACGCCCGGCTTTTCAGGTGCTGATATTGCCAATGTCTGCAACGAAGCTGCTCTGATTGCAGCCCGTAATGACAAGAAACAAGTAGACAAACAGGACTTCCTCGATGCAGTTGACCGTATTATTGGCGGATTGGAGAAACGCAATAAAATTATTTCTGCACACGAGAAGAAGGTCATTGCCTATCACGAAGCAGGTCACGCTTCCGTTAGTTGGTTACTGGAACACGCTTCGCCACTTGTAAAAGTAACCATAGTTCCACGCGGACGCTCCTTAGGTGCCGCCTGGTATTTACCGGAAGAGAGGCAAATTACCACGACCGAACAAATGTTTGACGAGTTATGTGCAGCCCTTGGAGGACGGGCTTCAGAAGAAATCACCTTCAATAAAATTTCCACAGGTGCTTTAAGTGATCTCGAAAAAATAACCAAACAGGCTTACGCAATGGTTATGTATTATGGGCTTAGCGACAAAATAGGAAACGTCAGCTTCTATGATTCCACAGGACAATCAGAATACGCCTTCAACAAACCTTACAGTGAAAAAACGGCTCAGGTAATTGATGAAGAAGTAAGCAAACTCATTTCAAAGGCCTACGAACGCACAAAAGACATTCTCTCAAAGAATAAAGAAAAACTATCTCAATTAGCCGGTTTGCTTTTGGAAAAAGAAGTTATTTTTAAAGAGGATCTTGAACGGATATTTGGGGCAAGACCTTTTGATATTAAAGAAGAGGTTTTTACAGAGCTCAACAAAAAATCTGTTGACTTACCTAAAACAACTGAAGCTAATGGATCCGTTTCATCCGGAACCAATGGAGCAACAAATGGTGTTGCGAACGGATCAGCTAATGGAAACTCTGCCCCCGATTCTCCTGCCTCTCCTCCACCTGCTTCAAAAAACCCCACTCTGTTCTGATGGAAGAAAGCACCTCCAGAGAGAAAATCCTGAAAAAGATCCGGAAAGCCCTGATCCACAAATCAGAATTGGATTTTGGTGCAGTTGATTTTGATGCAGAAATCTATACTTCTTCTGAAGAACCACCCGAAATCTTATTTGCCCAGCGCTTTACAGCATTAAACGGCAAATTTGTTTTTTGTGAGAATGAACAGGACTTTGGTTTTACCCTGTCAGCCCTCCTGAAAGAAAATGGATGGGAATCTGTTTATTGCCTCGATGAGAAAATAAAGACATTACTTAACACGGCAAAAATATCCTTCTCCGATAAAGAATCTGATTTCGTCAATGTGAATATTGGAGTCACAACATGTGAATACCTCGTTGCACGAACAGGGAGTGTAATTATCAGTTCCAGACAAGCAGCGGGAAGACGATTACCTGCTTATTCCAATTATCATATTGTAGTTGCATTTACAGATCAATTGGTTAATTCCATTAAAGATGCTTTAAAAGAAATAAAAAACAAATACGGAACAAATATGCCATCCCTGATCTCTGCTATTACAGGGCCAAGCCGCACTGCAGATATTGAGAAAACGCTGGTTCAGGGAGCACATGGGCCTAAGGAAATCTACGTTCTGCTGATTGACTCCGCTGGATGATTCAACGAACCATAACAGGAATAATTTTTGCTGCGGTTCTGATTGGAGGAATACTCTTTAACTATTATACTTTCCTCCTTTTATTTTCAGTTATTACCCTGTTAGGACTTTGGGAATTCTATACCCTTGCTGAAAAAACGCATCACCATCCCCAAAAATTTATTGGACTCCTGCTCAGTGCATTGCTAATTGCCAGTATTCAATTATTTTTTAATACCAGCTATAAACATTGGTCAACTGTCCCAGTAGTGCTGTTCATTGCGATTATTTTCAGTCTGTTTATTTTTGAGCTTTATCGTAAAAGAGGCAATCCCTTTGGGAATATAGCCTATACAATTCTGGGCGTATTATACATAGCATTGCCCATTGCACTACTTTCAACTTTTTCTCCGCTCAAAGTCCTGGGTATCCTGTTTATTTTGTGGACCAGCGATACCGGAGCCTACTTTTCAGGAATGGCATTTGGGAAGCACAAACTCTTCGAACGGATATCACCTAAAAAAACATGGGAAGGAGCCATTGGAGGAGGAATACTTGGACTTGGAATGGCTTATTTACTTTCCACCTACAACAAAGAACTGAACCTTACTGACTGGATGGGCACTGCACTAATAATACTTGTTGCAGGCAATCTGGGAGACCTTACAGAATCATTGTTTAAAAGAAGCATAGACATCAAAGATTCCGGTACCATACTGCCAGGACATGGTGGTATACTTGACCGGTTCGACAGTTTAATTCTTGCAACTCCATTTATTTTCACCTATTTACAACTCCGAAACTTATAATATGTTCCATCGCGAAGGTTATCCGACATTACTTATCACTGTTTTATTCAGTTCACTCCTGATATGGGCCTCAAGCTATACTGATTATGCCCTTGTGCATTACCTGGCGTATGCCTTATCCTTGTTTCTATTGATTACCATACTCCAGTTTTTCCGAAACCCAGAACGTAAGACAATACAAAATGATCTTCATATCATTGCACCTGCAGACGGAAAAGTGGTTGTGATAGAAGAAGTCATGGAACCTGAATATTTCAAAGACAAACGCATTCAAGTGTCTATATTTATGTCACCGATTAATGTGCATGTAAACCGGTTTCCAATAAGCGGTTTGGTAAAATATGTAAAATACCATGCCGGGTTGTATTTAGTTGCCTGGCACCCAAAATCCTCCACAGAAAACGAGCGTACTTCCATAATAGTTGAACAGAATGGGAAAGCCATCCTGATCCGTCAGATAGCAGGGGCATTAGCAAGACGTATCGTTTATTACTGCAAGGAAGGTGATACAGCAACGCAGGGAGCTGAATTTGGGTTTATAAAGTTCGGTTCAAGGGTAGATTTGTTTTTACCAATCGGAACAAAAATAAATGTTGGCCTGAATGAGAAGGTTAAAGGAGGGATTAGTACTATTGCTTCGTTTTAAGCTGCTAAAAACATCATTTGATGTATTTTGGCCTTATATTTGCTCTAATAATCAGAACAAACCCTAAAACCCAGATAATCATGAAAAAGTCAATTTTAATGTTAGCCTTTACTGCAATAGTTGGTGCTTCATTTGCATTAGCAGCAGGTCAGGAAGCTCCTAAGAAAGATTGCACAACCAAGAAAGCATGCTGCAAAAAAGGAGATGGTAAGTCTTGCGATAAGGACAAGAAAACAGAAACGAAGTCTACAGATACAAAAACCACTGATACCAAGACAGGCAGTAAAAAGTAATTCTCAGAGTAGAATACGACTGATCTTAGCAGAAAACAATAGTTAAGGGGAGCTAAATGCTCCCTTTATTTTTTTATTGTATCGGGAATAAACTTCAGGGATACTGAATTCACACAATACCGCAATCCGGTTTCTTTGGGGCCATCGTCAAATACATGTCCAAGATGGCCTCCGCATTGGGCACAGGTTATTTCAACCCTTTTCATACCGAAACTATAATCCGGTGTTTCAATGATATGTCCTTTGGCTGCTTCCCGGTAAAAGCTTGGCCATCCGCAGCCGGCATCAAATTTAGTGTCTGATTTAAAAAGCACATTCCCACAGGCAGCACAAACATAGGTGCCAGGCTTATAATTCTTTTCATATTCCCCGCTGAAAGCTGGCTCCGTTCCTTTCTCCCTCAACACCCTGAATTGTTCGGGGGTCAATACCTTCTTCCAGTCCTCATTGCTTTTTTTTACCGTATCTAAACTCATCTTTTGCGTGTTATCTGCGTTTTGACTGCCTGCCTTGTCCGGGCTGCACATGGTTAATCCAACAGCGCACATTAAATAAAAAAAAGAATTGCTGCTTAACATATTCATATACAAAACTTAAAAAAAATTACACCTTCACCCCTGCTCGTATAATATTAAGTGCTCCTCCTGCCTTAAACCATTCTATCTGCTGGGCATTATAACTATGGTTCGCTTTTATTTCATCCTTACTCCCATTCGCGTGATTCAATACGATGGTTAATTGCAAGCCTGGAGCAAAGCTTGTCAAACCATTGATATCAATGGTGTCATCCTCCTGTATCTTATTGTAATCATCTTTGTTGGCAAATGTCAGGCCAAGCATTCCTTGTTTCTTCAGATTTGTTTCATGTATACGGGCAAAAGACTTTACCAATACTGCTCGTACACCAAGAAAGCGAGGCTCCATGGCCGCATGCTCACGGGAAGATCCTTCTCCATAATTTTCATCACCTACCACGATCGAACCAAAACCCTTTGCCTTGTACTGACGTTGAACCTTCGGAACAGATTGATATTCATCTGTCAATTGATTTTTTACTGTATCTGTTTTATCGTTAAATGCATTGACTGCTCCTATCAGCATATTATTGGAAATATTGTCCAGGTGCCCGCGGAATTTGAGCCAGGGTCCCGCCATGGAGATATGATCGGTCGTACACTTGCCCTTGGCTTTTATCAACAATTTCAGGCCCTTCAGGTCAGTCCCTTCCCAGGCAGAAAAGGGATCCAGCAATTGCAAACGATCAGAAGAAGGTGAAACCATTACTTCAACACTGTTCCCGTTCGCGGCAGGGGCCTGAAATCCTGCATCCTTCACATCAAAACCTTTGGGAGGAAGTTCCATTCCCTTCGGTTCTGCTAATTTTATCTTTTCCCCTTTTCCATTCGTCAGGTAATCTGTCAATGGATTGAAAGAAAGGTCTCCGGCAAGGGCGAAGGCCGTTACGATTTCGGGAGATGCCACAAAGGCGTGTGTGTTAGCGTTTCCATCGTTTCGCTTGGCAAAATTTCTGTTGAAGGAAGTAATAATGGAATTTTTTCTGTTTGGGTCGGTGGAATGCCTGGCCCATTGGCCTATGCAAGGGCCGCAGGCATTGGCAAGTACGACTCCCCCCATCTTCTCAAACACTTCCAAAAAGCCATCCCGCTCCACGGTATACCGTACCTGTTCGGATCCTGGCGTAATGGTAAATTCTGATTTTGCTTTTAGTCCCTTGTCAACTGCTTGTTTGGCAAGTGATGCAGAACGTGAAATGTCTTCGTAAGAGGAATTCGTGCAGGATCCTATAAGTCCTACATCCAATTTGGAAGGCCAACCTTTTTCTTTCACTGCCTGGGCAAATTTTGAAATGGGCCAGGCCAGATCCGGTGTAAAAGGACCGTTTACATAAGGCTCCAGTTCGGAAAGGTTTATTTCAATGACCTGATCGAAATAGTTGGAAGGTGAATCGTACACTTCTTTGTCTCCCCTAAGATGTTCCTTAACAGTATCTGCAAGTTCTGCAATATCTTTTCTGCCTGTACCTCGGAGATATGAACTCATTTTTTCATCGTAACAGAAAATGGAAGTAGTTGCCCCAATTTCAGCACCCATATTGCAGATGGTTCCTTTACCAGTACAGGACAATGAATCCGCTCCATCCCCGAAATACTCTACAATCGCATCTGTTCCACCCTTCACCGTCAGTATACCAGCTACTTTCAAAATCACATCTTTGGATGATGTCCAACCGCTTAATTTTCCGGTAAGTTTTACGCCAATCAACTTAGGCATTTTTAATTCCCATGGCAGTCCGGCCATTACATCACAGGCATCTGCCCCTCCAACACCAATAGCGACCATGCCTAAACCGCCCGCATTCACGGTATGGGAATCTGTACCAATCATCAAGCCTCCGGGAAATGCATAGTTCTCCAGTATAACCTGGTGAATAATTCCTGCACCGGGTTTCCAAAAGCCGATTCCATATTTATTCGAGACGGAGGAAAGAAAATTATATACTTCCTCGTTTACTTTTATAGCCTGCTCAAGGTCCTTTTTCGCTCCGGACTGTGCAATGATCAAGTGATCGCAATGCACGGTTGATGGAACGGCTACTTTCGGGCGGCCTGCCTGCATAAATTGTAAAAGTGCCATTTGAGCTGTTGCATCCTGCATGGCAACGCGGTCGGGGTTAAAATCCACATAGGATTTGCCGCGTAAATAGGGCTTGGTGGGCAGGCTCTCTGAAAGATGAGCATACAGTATTTTTTCTGTTAATGTCAGGGGTGAACCGGTAAGTTTTCTCGCAGCGGCAATTTTAGCCGGAAGGGCTGCGTAAACTTTTTTGATCATTTCTAAGTCAAATGCCATGATTTAGTCTGTTTAGGTTAATAGACGAGTAGGCAAAATTAGCATTTTTCAGGCTTTTTTCTTGAAAATTTGAAAATATTTGATTTTCATAATGCCTTTGCTTTTTCTGTACTTTAGGGGGAAAATAAAAGGCAAAACTTTCCATTATGGCTATTCTGGAATCAATTACGCATATTGGAATCAATTACGCATAAATGAAAAACGTCCTTCTGCTATTTACAATTATTTGCCTTCTGTCATCAGGTTTGTTTTCCCAACAAACGGATTTAAGCACCGACTCCAAAAATCTGGCGAAACAGAAAATACAGGAGATTAAGAATCGCCTCGACAAGGGTGAAAACTTTAGTAACCTGGCACTTCTATACTCGGATGATTCCAATACAGCTTCCAATGGGGGATGTCACGATAGCCTGAAACGGGGATTTTTCCTTCCTGCATTTGATGCTGTTGCTTTCAATCTTAAACCTGGTGAGCTATCATCCATTTTTGAAACTATTTTCGGATATGAAATCGTTTTGTGCAGGGCAAAACGGGGAGAGGAAATTGATGTCTGCCATATTCTTATCAGACCTAAATAGCTTACGAATGAACAGTTTTCTGTTTGAAAATATTAAAATCTCTCTGCAGTCCATCCGCAGTCAGTTACTGCGTACTATTCTTACAATTTTAATCATCGCCATTGGTATTATGGCTTTGGTTGGCATTCTTACTGCCATTGAAGTTATTAAGTCTTCTATCAACAGCAAATTCACAAACATGGGTGCAAACACATTCACCATTCGTAACCGTGAACAGACTGTACAAATTGGGAGATCGGGTAAGGGGCCTAAACACTATAAGGGAATTTCTTACGAAGACGCGGAACGCTTCAAAAATTTATTTGCTTTTCCCGGCTCCCTCACGGCCATTTCAGTCAGGGCCACTTCAGGTGCAACTCTGAAGTTTCAATCAAAAAAAAGTAATCCTAACCTCAGGGTTATTGGGGGTGATGAGAACTACCTCATTACATCGGGTTATGAGATTGAAAACGGTAGAAATTTTTCTTCCCAGGATCTATTTCTCGGGATAAATGCTATTCTTCTTGGGCAGGATGCCGCGAATGCGATCTTTACAAAGAAAGAAGACCCCTTAAACAAGGATATCACAGTGAGTGGCAAAAAATACAAAGTCATAGGAGTTCTGAAGGAAAAAGGCAACGCTTCTGGTTTCGGCGGTGACCGGATTTGCATCATTCCTCTGACAAACGCCCGGCGCGATTTTTCCCAACCGGACATGCCCTATGTTATCAATGTACTTTCTCCCAACTCCATATTTATGGATGCCACCATCTCAGAAGCAACGGGTATTATGCGTGTCATCCGTGGGGTTCCGGTTGGTCAGGAGGATAATTTTGAATTGACAAAAAGCGATAACCTGGCTACCATGCTGATTGATCTTTTGCAAAAAGCAACTATTGGCGCTACGATAATAGGATTCATCACCTTGCTGGGTGCCGCCATCGGGCTAATGAATATTATGCTTGTTTCCGTTTCCGAACGTACCAGGGAAATTGGGGTCCGTAAAGCATTGGGAGCAAATAAAATTGTTATCCGCAGGCAATTCCTGATAGAAGCAATTGTCATCTGCCAATTGGGTGGATTGCTCGGAATCCTTTTAGGTGTTTCAGCGGGGAACATTCTGGCAATTGTTTTTAATGTTGGTTTCCTGGTTCCCTGGGGATGGGTTGCCGGCGGAATATTACTTTGTGTTGCAGTTGGTATGATGTCAGGAATATATCCGGCGATAAAAGCTTCCAACCTGGATCCGATAGAGGCGCTTAGAACAGAATGATAAAAATTCTTACAGTAATAGGAGCGAGACCGCAGATCATAAAATCTGCAGCGCTGAGCCGCGCTATAAGCAGGCATTTTTCTGATCAACTCAGGGAAGTAATCCTGCATACAGGTCAGCACTATGATGAAAGCATGAGCGGAATTTTCTTCGATGAGTTGCAAATTCCTAAACCCGATTATAATTTACAAATTGGATCGGGTTCACATGGAAAACAGACTGCAGCCATGATTTCCGGGATTGAAGATATTCTTGAAAAGGAAAAACCAAATGCTCTTGTTTTATATGGGGATACCAACTCCACACTCGCAGGAAGTATTGCGGCTTCCAAATTACATTACCCTATAATCCATATAGAAGCTGGGTTACGTTCGTTTAACAAAGCCATGCCAGAAGAGATCAACCGAATTCTCTGTGATCATGTTTCAACTCTTCTTTTTTCGCCCACCCGGACCGGTTATGACAATTTATTAAGGGAAGGATTCAAAGAAAACAGCCTTCCACCCTATTCTGCTGATAATCCTAAAATTTTTTATTGCGGGGATGTGATGTATGACAATAGCCTTTTCTTTTCTGAGTTGGCAGAACAAAAAACAGATATTATCAAACGGCTTGGATTAACTCCGGGACAGTATATTCTTGCGACCATTCACAGAGCTGAGAATACGGATAATCCCCAGCGCTTATCCGCTTTATTTAATGCTATTTTAAAAATTGCCGAAAAAGAAAAAATCACTGTTGTCTTACCGCTTCACCCCCGTACATCTAAATTGGCAGATAAAAACCTTGGTTCAGATCTGCTTAAAAAATTAAAAATAAGCCCATATATCAAAATTATTCCTCCTGTTTCATTTATTGAAATGACAGCACTTGAAAAAAACTGCAAATTAGTAATGACCGATTCAGGTGGTGTACAGAAAGAAGCATTCTTTTTTAAGAAGCCCTGTATTATATTGCGTTCAGAAACAGAGTGGACCGAATTGGTTGAATGCGGAAGTGCAATTATTGCGGATGCGGACGAACCAAAGATCATGAATGCTTACACGCACTTTTCAACAAACGTAAACCTGAAATTTCCTGCATTATTTGGAGATGGAAAAGCGGCTGAATTTATTTGTGAACAACTCATTAAATTTATATCCGCTTGAAATTTCACTCCCATTCCAAACCGAACTAAAATGAAAATATCCTATAACTGGTTAAAGACTTATCTGAACATTGATCTGCCAGCAACAGAAGTTGCAACAATTCTTACAGACTGTGGACTGGAAGTAGAATCAACAGAAGTTATTTCGCTCGTGAAAGGAGGCCTGCAAGGTATTGTAATCGGTCAGGTAATAACCAAGGAAAAGCACCCGGATGCCGATCGCCTGAGCATTACTGTCGTCAATATTGGTACCGCTACGCCCTTGAATATTGTGTGTGGTGCATCCAACGTAGATGCAGGACAAAAGGTTCTGGTAGCTACCCCGGGAACTACGCTCTACCCTTCTGCAGGCGATCCATTTGAAATAAAAAAATCGACCATAAGGGGTCAACTGTCAGAAGGGATGATATGCGCCGAAGATGAAATAGGAATGGGAACCTCGCATAATGGCATTATGGTACTTGATAATTCCGCAGTTATTGGAACGGCGGCCAAAACTTATTTTAAGCTGGAAGACGATTACATTTTTGAAATAGGTCTTACCCCAAACCGTTCAGATGCTGCTTCCCACATTGGAGTCGCCCGTGACCTTATGGCTTGCCTGAATCATAAGGCTTTAGTTAATAACACCGAACCTGTAAAACTGGAGTTGCCGGCATTAAATGGATTTACAAATGATACAAGTAAATCGACAGAAGTCATTATTGAGGACACCATCGCCTGTCCACGCTACTCTGGCATTACAATCAGCGGCATAAAAGTCGTCCCTTCACCGGGATGGCTGCAAAACCGTTTGAAATCAATTGGACTCAAGCCCATTAACAATATTGTTGATATTACGAATTTCGTTTTGCACGAATTGGGGCAACCTCTGCATGCCTTTGATGCGGATAAAATTTCCGGCGCAAAAATATACGTTAAAAAATTGCCTTCCGGTACCAGGTTCAAAACCCTGGACGGAACAGAACGTGTACTTGAAAGCGAAGACCTGATGATTTGCAGTTCTTCAGGCCCCCTCTGTATAGCAGGCGTTTTTGGTGGACTTGAATCCGGCATAACAGAAAATACAACAACTGTCTTTTTGGAAAGTGCATGGTTTGATCCTGTTCATGTTCGTAAAACAGCTAAGAGATTGGGCCTGAAAACAGATGCCTCCTTCCGGTTTGAAAGAGGAACTGACCCTGAAGGAACTGTATTTGCATTAAAACGAGCGGCATTACTCATTCAGGAAATTGCCGGTGGCCATATTTCTTCAGACCTGATTGATATTTATCCTGTAAAAGCAGAACCCTTCAAAGTCGGACTTTCCTATTCCAAATGCGACGAATTAACTGGTCAGCAAATTGAGCGGAAATTCATAAAAAATATCCTGCAATCCCTTGGAATAGAAATTTTAAGTGAAGGGACCGAAGCATTATTGGTATCCGTACCACCTTTTAAAGTTGATGTAAAAAGAGAAGTGGATCTGATTGAAGAAATTCTAAGAATCTATGGATATAATAATATAGAAATTCCTGTTAAGGTACGCGCATCGCTGTCCTATTCAGTAAAACCTGATCCGGAGCAGATTCAGGAAAAAGTATCAGATCTTCTGAGCAGTATTGGATTCAATGAAATACTCACTAATTCTCTGAGCAAAGCGGATTATTATGCTGGTTTAGCTTCTTCGCATACGGCGCAAATGGTTTCCGTTTTACACCCACTTAGCTCGGATCTGAATAGTTTGCGTCAGACACTTTTATTCAGCGGACTGGAAGCTATTGTGTATAACATCAACCGCAAAACCACTGACCTTTGTTTTTACGAATTCGGGAAAACATATTTGAAATCCGGAGAAGGAAAGTATTTGGAAAAGAAACACCTTGCGCTCTTCCTGACCGGACTTAAAGAACCGGAGAGCTGGAACAGTAGATACAAAGAGAACAATTTCTATTCACTTAAAGGATGTGTGGAAGCTGTTTTGTCTAAATTGGGCATCGGCAATTTAAAATATGAATCAGACACAGCGGAATTATTAACTGAAAACCAATGTGTTTATTCCGGAAAAATGGAATTGGTAAATTTGGGAAAGGTGAAGAAATCAATTTTAAAATCAGTTGACATTAAGCAAGATGTCTATTATGCCGATTTTAACTGGGACAACATACTTGCAGCAACCAAAAAAAGCACATTCCGTTTTCAGGAAATGCCAAAATATCCCTCTGTTCGCAGGGACCTTGCATTATTAATAGACAAGAAGGTACCCTTTGAACAGCTGCAACAGATAGCAAACCAAACTGAACGCAAGTTGCTGAAAGAAGTTAATATATTTGATGTATACGAAGGCAACAAAATAGAAGCAGGTAAAAAATCATACGCCATAAGCTTTACGCTTCAGGCTGAAAACGAAACATTGACGGATACACAGATTGAAAAAACAATGGAACGTTTAATGCGTGCCTATCAGGAGAAGGCTGGAGCAACAATCAGATAAACAGAATACCTATCGACTAAAACATTATGAAGATTGACAAACAATACATGAAGCACGTGATGCTATTTCTGGCGTTCAGTTCCATTATAGCTATTCAATCGCTTTACTCCCAACCTGCCGCCCAGTTAAACTCATCAGACATTTTATTTGGGCTTGAAAAGTTAAACACAGTAGGGTCGGTCTTATACATAGCTGCCCACCCGGATGATGAGAACACCCGATTACTGGCCTGGCTCTCCAAAGAAAAAAAACTTCGCACTGCCTATCTTTCGGTTACGCGTGGAGATGGGGGGCAAAATCTGATTGGTAATGAAAAAGGAGATGCACTTGGTTTAATCAGAACACAGGAACTTTTAGCTGCACGCAGAGCGGATGGTGCTGAACAATACTTTACAAGGGCAGTGGATTTCGGTTATTCCAAAAATCCGGAAGAAACATTTTCCCACTGGAACAGGGATAGTATTTTATCTGACATGGTCTGGGTCATACGCAAATTTAAACCGGACGTAATTATTTGTCGTTTCCCAACAACCGGTGAGGGGGGACATGGGCATCACACGGCATCGGCTATTCTCGCTTCAGAAGCATTTAGCGCCGCTGCTGACCCTTCACGCTTTCCTGAACAGCTTGCTTTTGTCCAGGTATGGAAAACAAGAAGGCTTTTCTGGAACACCTTTAATTTCGGATCTACGAATACTACGAGCCCGGATCAACTTCAGATTGATGTTGGGGCATACAATCCGCTGATTGGGAAAAGCTATGGTGAGATTGCCGCTGAGAGCAGATCCAATCACAAGAGTCAGGGATTTGGCTCCGCCAGTTCAAGGGGAACACAGATCGAATACTTTAAGCTGATAAAAGGAGATTCAGCAAGGAAAGATCTTTTTGAAGGCATCGATCAAACCTGGAACAGACTTTCGGTTTTACCGGGAATGTATAATCAGCCTTTTGAGATCATACAGGAAAAGGTAAACGAATGTGTTCGAAAGTTCAAGCCACTGTCACCGGAATTAACTGTTCCTGCACTGATTGAAATTTATGCGCAATTGCTCGTACTGAATTCAGACGCAAAAAAGAGCCCTGAATTGGCGGTAAAAATTAAAGGAATAGATTCCTGGATACAGACAAAACTCAATGAAACCACTCCGCTGCTGCTGGCTTGTTCCGGGATTTGGCTGGAGGCTTCTGCATTAGATTTTATTGGTGTTCCGGAGGGAGTCTTTAACCTGAATCTTCAGGTTATCAAACGAAACAACTGCAATGCAAAACTGGAGAAAATATTCTTTCCCGGCCATACAGACACCATCTGTGAAGTCCCTTTGAAAACAAATAATTTGTATTCATTCAGACATGTTGGCAGATTACCTGCTGACATTGCTTATTCCGACCCATACTGGCTAAGCCAGAAGCATGGAACAGACCGGAATATAAGCGATGGTTATTCCTGCTGTTTTGAGGTCGAGTCTGATGAGCTTAGCTTCTGCATCGCTTAAAATAAACTGGTAGGGTATATGGTTATATTCGATCCGTTGAATACTTTTTGAGTAATTTTTACCATTTATGCTGAGAGAAGCCAGTAAATAACCTGATGCGTTTGTATTCTTTGTGCTTAAGTTTACTTC
>JABDEY010000024.1 GCA_013286805.1 Bacteroidota bacterium
GTAATCAACAATCTCATCTTCTAAGTTTCTTTGTGTATTTTGTATCACCTCTCCAGGTTGGGCAGGCTCTATCACCGCTTCAATAGAAATGAATTCCTCTTTCAAAATAGTGTAGCTCGAAAAAATACTGTCTTTCTCCTCCTGAATAAACTCCTTTACCCCTACCCTGTTGACAATGGCTAAGGTCTTTTCCTTCATGTGCTTCAGCTGGGCATCCGTATGACTGTCGGCAAGTTTTTCAATAACAGATGGAACAAAAACGATAAAAATACCAACAATCAGTATTTTAGAAAGCGCATTGTATAAAGTTAATTTGGTATAAAGCTTCATACTATTGAATTCAGATATTGGCTCTGTATCCAAGGCCACGCACAGTCTCAATCCAATCCGCAGGCTCAAAGCCGGATAATTTTTTGCGGAGGTTTTTAATATGAACATCAATGTAATTGGAATCAAAATCATCTTCCAGCAGGTTACCCCAGATATGCTCCGTCAGTTGAAGGCGAGTCAATACCCTGTTTTTATGCAGGACAAGATAATGCAACAAATCAAACTCCTTTTTAGTCAGGTTCACCGGTTGATCCGATTGGGAGACCATCCTGTTATCAATATCAATTTTAAAGCCCTTCACCGAAATAACATTATTTTGCAGGCCATGTTTTCTACGGATAATAGCCTGCATTCTTGACTGAAGTTCAAGCAAAGAAAAGGGCTTAGCCAAATAATCGTCCGCACCCATATCCAGACCCTTTATTTTATCATCCACTGTGCCCCTGGCAGTAAGAATAATAACGGAAGCATTCTTAGTAGACTTAAAAACTTCCTTTAAGAGATCCAATCCGTCATAATCAGGCAATCCCAGGTCAAGCAAAATAAAATCATAATTGTTCACATAAATTTTCTCCGAAGCTTCCTTACCGGTATGCGCCTGATCACAGAGATAGCCTTCCTTTTTCAAAAAAACTTCCATCTCTTTAGCGAGACCGGTTTCGTCTTCAATGATCAATACATTCATGAGTTAATAATTTGTTAATCAAAAAAAATGAACTTTCAATTACACATTCAGGCAATCAATAATAATATCACAGGACTTAATAATCTCCTCCTTCGTAATGATCAGCGGTGGAGCAATCCGCATGCTTTTCATATTAAACAAAAACCAATCAACAATCAGTCCATTTTTTACACAGGCATCAATTACTTTTTTATTTTGCTCAAAATTTTCGAGCTCAAGAGCAACTAACAGACCCTTAACCCTTATATTTTTTATCCGTTTATGCTTCAGTCTTTCGGCAAACAGTTTTTCCTTTTGCTGAACCATATTCATCATATCTCCGGCCAAAATAATACGCAAAGTAGCATATCCCGCTGCACAGCAAACCGGATGACCACCAAAAGTAGTAATGTGACCAAGTTCAGGATTAACAGACAGGAAAGACATAAGCTTAGCAGATGAAATAAAGGCCCCAAGAGGCATTCCTCCGCCCATCCCCTTCGCCAGACAAAGAATATCAGGCACAACTCCATAATGTTCAAACGCAAACAACCTTCCGGTACGCCCATAACCGGTCTGAACTTCGTCAAAAATCAATAAAGCACCTGTTGCAGCACAACGTTCAGCCAGTTTTTTCAAAAAATCAGAAACAGGCAAAACAACCCCCGCCTCGCCTTGAATAGGTTCAACTATCACTGCAGCGGTCAGATCAGTAATAAGCTGCAAATCATCTTGCTGATTAAACCTAAGAGATAAAATGTCCGGAAGCAAAGGATAAAAAGGTTGTTTTAACCGCTCATCACCCATCAGGCTCAATGCTCCCTGAGTACTGCCATGATAGGCGTTTTTGAAAGATGCAAACTGTTTTCTTCCCGTACACCTCTTAGCCAGTTTCATAGCTCCTTCAATCGCCTCAGCACCGGAATTAACAAAATATACACTGCTTAAAGAGGCCGGCAAAACAGAAGCAAGTAATTCAGCCAATTGCACCTGAGGAGACTGTACATATTCCCCATAAACCATTACATGCATATACTTATCCACCTGCTCCTTAACAGCAGCCACCACCTCAGGATGGCAATGCCCCAAATTAGAAACAGAAATCCCGGAAATCAGGTCCATGTACTTTTTCCCGGAAGTATCATAGATATAACAACCCTCCGCCCTTTCAATTTCCAGCGCAAGCGGAAAAGGACTCGTCTGGGCCACATGTCTAATAAATAATTCCCGTTGAGTAATCACAGAGTAAAGTTAATAACCTGAAATTGTATATTTGATAAAAAATAGCCTAAAATTTAATGTCTTTCTCAAGCCATAATAAAGATCAATTATTAAACAAAAAAATAAAGCAGCGGCGAAGAGCCTTCAGAAAATCGGGAAGCCAGCCAGAACGAAAGCATTTTTTGATACGATTTCCGGGCGGGACATTTGACGAAAGCAGGCGCTGTTCGAGGCCAGGGCAAACAGCCAGAAGGCTGTTTGAGCCAGTTTCGTGCGCTCGCTCCGAGTTCGCCTGCGCAGGAGAAATCGTATCAAAAAATTCCCGATTTTCTGCCAGCGATGAGCGCTGCTTTATTTTTGCAATAATGATGATTCTACAATCATTTTTGATTGCAACCCAGCTAAATGCTCAACAAAAATCCCCCGCTAGACTCAGCCCACTCGAAAAATTAAAGTCCGCCATCGCATTCCTTCAAAACGATACCGACATGGCCCATGCATCCTGGGGAATTAGTGTGGTACAGGCCAAAACAGGAGACATCATCACAGAATACAACAGCAATCTGAGCCTGGCCCCTGCATCAACACAAAAAGTAATTACCACAGCCGCCGGGCTCAGCATACTCGGGCCCGACTACACGTATAGAACTTCGCTGGAATACGATGGAATACTCGATTCCACAAACGGAATCATCAAAGGAAATCTGATCATCAAAGGATCGGGAGATCCAACTATTGAATCATTTTTCTTCAAAGACAAAAATGATACCAGTTCAGTAGTAAAAAAATGGGCAGGCATCCTGAAAACGAAAGGCATCAAATCCATTGAAGGAGCTATCATTGCAGATGCCTCCGTATTTGAAGACGAAACAACAGAATCAAATTGGGTATGGGGAGATATGGGAAACTATTACGGAGCAGGCGCTTCAGGTCTAACCTATATGGACGATATGTACAGCATCTGGTTTAATTCAGGAAAAAACGGAGATACGGCAGGAATTGCAAAAATTACACCCTTTATTCCTGGATTCAGAATAACCAATTACGTAACGGCTGCAGGCACAGAAGACGAAGCTTATATTTATGGAGCCCCCTATTCCGATGCGCATTATGTAAACGGCACCATACCAGCACACAAAACAAATTTTGAAGTCAAAGGATCTCTGCCCGACCCTCCCTATCTGCTTGCCTTTAACTTAAAACAGGAATTAGCACAGGAAGGCATTTCTATACAAGGCGAAGCCACCACAGTTCGCCAGTTAAAACTAAATAAGGCATACAAACAAAGCCCGCGTAAAATTTTATATACACATACTTCCCCATCACTTGAAAAAATAGTTTACTGGACAAACATGACAAGTAATAACCTGTTTGCAGAACACATTTTAAAAACCATTGCCCTGAAAAAGCAGCATTTTGGTACTGCAACCTCAGGTTTGGCAGAATTAATGAAATTCTGGAAGAGTAAAGGCCTTGACACCAAAGGCATGAGCTTGATGGATGGATGTGGCATGGCAAGGGCCAATACTGTCACACCAAAACAGTTGACTGATATTTTTTGCATACTGACAAAAGATAAGGCATATACAGCCTTCTACAATTCACTCCCGGTAGCAGGAAAAACTGGCACCCTGAAAAACTCCTTCAAAGGCACCAGCGCTGAAAACAGGATACATGCAAAAACAGGCAGTTTCAACCGCGTACGTTCATTCGCAGGTTATGGCACCACAAAAAACGGGGAACAAATTGCTTTCTCACTGATCGCAAATAATTTCGATTGCTCAAACAACGAAATGAGAACAAAACTCGAGCGGATAGTAGTTCTTATAGCCGAACTGGACTAAAACTAAACTAACTACTAACAAACAAGTACCGATCACCGTTTTCCGCTCACCCGTCATTTCGTAAATAACATCTCCCTGTACTTCGGTAAGGGCCAAAGCTCATCATCAATAATCAATTCCAGTTTATCCACATGATACCGGATACTGTCGAAATACGGCTTTATTCTTTCACAATAAGCAACAGCGAGTTTCTTATGATCCTCAATAACATTCGCCTTCTTGCGATCCTCCGTCATCTCATTAACACTGTTTTTGATGGAAGAAATACGTTCAGAAATCTCCTTTATCATTTCCAATTGGGTAGAAGCATTCGTTTTAAAATCAGCAGCGTTAAAAATATCCTTCATCTTATGCACATTATCAATTAAGAGATTCTGGTACCGGATTGCAGTAGGAATAATATGATTCAAAGAAATATCGCCAATGATACGTGACTCAATTTGAATCTTCTTGGTATAGGTTTCCAGGTAAATAGCATGGCGCGCCTCCTGTTCCCGGTGACTCATGACATCCAGATGTTCAAATAAACGGATAACTTTATCACTTATGTAAGCATCCAGTGCCTGAGGAGTGGTTTTAATATTCTTCAATCCCCGTTTGGCAGCCTCCCTCACCCATTCTTCTCCATAACCATTTCCCTCAAACAATATTTTTTTTGAAGATTTAATGGACTCCACCAGAATCTGAAAAATAGCCTCATCCTTTTCAACGCCCTTATCAATCAAGGCATCCACATCCTTCTTAAACAAAATAAGCTGATTCGCAACAACTGCATTCAGCACTGTCATGGCGCCTGCACAATTAGCTGAAGAACCCACCGCACGAAACTCAAATTTATTACCCGTGAAAGCGAAAGGAGAAGTGCGGTTTCTGTCCGTATTGTCCAGTAAAATATCGGGAATTTTTCCTATCCCTAATTTCAAATCGGTCTTTTCATCCGGAGTCATCTTGCCTGACTTTACCTTTTTCTCCAGGTCATCGAAAACCCGGGTCAGTTGAGAACCAATGAAAATAGACATGATAGCAGGTGGAGCTTCATTTGCTCCAAGACGGTGATCATTGTTGGCAGAGGCAATACTCGCACGCATCAGGTCCGCATGATCATGTACTGCTTTAATGGTATTAATAAAGAAAGTAAGAAATTGCAGATTCGTTTTGGGCGTCTTGCCAGGGCTCAATAAATTTTTACCGGTATCGGTTCCCAGGCTCCAGTTATTATGTTTACCGCTCCCGTTCACACCAGCAAAAGGTTTTTCATGCAACAGTACCCGGAAATTATGCCTCCTGCCCACCTTTTCCATAATATCCATCAGCAACTGATTGTGATCAACAGCAAGGTTGCACTCCTCATATACAGGAGCACACTCAAACTGGTTAGGAGCAACCTCATTATGACGGGTCTTGATAGGAACACCCAACATCCAGCACTCCACCTCCAATTCACGCATAAAAGAAGTAGCCCGGTCAGGAATACTGCCAAAATAATGATCCTCCAGTTGCTGACCCTTAGCAGGAGCATGACCAAACAACGTACGGCCGGTCATAATCAGGTCGGGACGTGCATTAAAGAGCGCAGTATCTATTAAAAAATATTCCTGTTCCCAGCCAAGCGTAGCTGTAACCTTAGCAACATTCTTATCAAAATACTGACATACATCTGTCGCAGCTTTATCAAGTGCATGCAGGGCCTTTAACAATGGAGTCTTAAAATCAAGAGCCTCTCCGGTATAGGAAACAAAAACAGTTGGTATACAAAGTGTTTTGCCAATGACAAAAGCAGGAGAAGTAGGATCCCAGGCCGTATAGCCACGTGCTTCAAATGTATTCCGGATACCACCGCTTGGAAAACTCGATGCATCAGGTTCCTGTTGCACCAATTGGTCTCCCCCAAATTTTTCAATGGCACGCCCTCCTTCCACAGGAGTAAAAAAAGCATCATGCTTTTCCGCAGTCGTTCCCGTCAGGGGCTGAAACCAATGTGTATAATGGCTTACTCCCTTTATTTTTGCCCAGGACTTCATAGCTGCAGCAACCTGCTCAGCCATTTTTCGGTCTATCTTGCTTCCGGTATCAATGGCAGATAAAACGCTGCTGTAGGCTTCTTCAGAGAGGTATTCCCGCATGGCATCCCTGCCAAAAACATTTTTGCCATAATAGTCCGAAATTGCTTCCGAAGGGAGTTCAATGTTAACGGGAGTGCGGTTCAAAACCTCCTCTAAAGCTTTAAATCTGTGAATTGCCATGCTTTTTATATTTTTTAAGTTAAATTTAAAAATAATTAGCTTTTCTGGTAACTACTCCCTCTATTTCAGGGGGGCAACATGAAAAAAATAAATTATTTGACAAATTTATGATGAAATTTCGATGATTGCCCACTAAAACTTCAATTTTTATTAACAGAATGCGAATTATCTCTTGTTATCTATAAAATCCCATACATTCGCCTTATGAAACTACTCCGGGAAATGTGCAGCATTCAGGCCCCATCGGGCAATGAAACAGCAATGAAAGATTTTGTATTAAACTACATACACAAGCACAAAGGAAACTGGAAAAATCAACCAAAAATTTATCATGGAAAAGGCTTTCAGGATTGCATTGTTCTTACTTTCGGCAAGCCCCGCACAGCAATTTTTGCCCACCTCGACTCCATTGGCTTTACAGTACGATATGGAAAACAATTAATAAGAATCGGAGGACCAGATGCAAAAACCGGTTATAAATTAGTAGGAGAAGACGCCCAAGGTAAAATTGAATGCGAATTAATAGTAGCCAAAGACAGAAGCCTCTCCTACAAATATATCAGCCTTTTGGAGCGGGGCACGATGCTAACTTTTAAGCCCGATTTCAGGGAAACCAAAGACTTTGTTCAATGCTGTTACATGGATAATCGCCTGGGTGTGTGGAACGCATTAAAAGTGGCAGAAACACTAAAAGACGGGATAATAGCATTTTCATGTTGGGAAGAACAAGGCGGAGGCAGTGTGGAATACCTCGCCAGGTTTATTTATAAAAAATTCAAGGTGCAGCAAGCGCTTATTTCCGATATAACCTGGATAACCGAAGGAGTGAAACACGGGAAAGGTGTCGCTATTTCACTGCGAGACTCAGGTTTACCAAGAAGAAGTTATGTAAACCGGATAGTAGCAATAGCACAAAAACACAAACTTCCATTTCAGCTTGAAGTAGAAGGCAGCGGAGGCAGCGATGGAAATTCCCTGCAGCGTTCCCCCTATCCCTTCGACTGGTGCTTCGTTGGTGCTCCGGAGGACCATGTTCACACCCCGGATGAAAAAGTCCACAAAAAGGATATAGCCGGAATGGTGCAATTATACAAGGTTTTGATGAAAGAGCTATAGCGAATCTATAAACTCCTCTATTGCCAGGTATACATAATTTAGATCTTCGGTTGAAATGCAATACGGAGGCATTACATATATAATATTCCCAAGCGGACGCAGAAGTATTCCCCTTGCAATAAAAAAAGTATATATCTGCTTACGCAAAGTATTAAAATATGAGGTTCCTGAATCAGACAAAAGTTCAATCGCCAGAATCGTTCCCCTGCTTCGTGCATGCTTTACTTTTTTTGATTTCCCGATTTTTTGAACAAAATCAGTGTGTAACTGTTCAATACGAATAACTGCCTCCATCGTTTCCGCCCGTTCAAACAATTCCAGGCTACCGATTGCAGCAGAGCAGGCAATCGGATTCGCTGTATAGGAATGACCATGAAAAAAAGTTGTAGAAGCTCCCGATTTAAAAACTTCAAAAACAGGCAGCGTGCAGGAGGTCACCCCCATAGCCATTGTACCACCTGTAAGCCCTTTTGACAAACAGAACAGGTCTGGGTGAGTAGTCAGGTAATCGCAGGCGAAAAACTTTCCCGTACGTCCGAATCCCGTCATCACTTCATCAGCGATCGTAAGAATACCCGCTGATTTACAAAGAGTCAATAAGGCATCCAGTACCTTGGGCTCATACATCAACATCCCAGCCGTACCGAGAACCAGTGGTTCAAAAATAAATGAGGCAATCTGTGATTTTGAATGCGCAAGGATAACACTCAACTCACTGAGTATTTCCACCTCTTTACCGGGAACAGGAACATCCAGATAAATTACATCAAATAACAGATTCTCAAAAGGCTTGGTAAAAGCACCCCGTTCACTCACCGACATCGCCCCAAAAGTATCCCCGTGATAGGAATTTTTAAACGCAATCACCTTATTCCGGATCTCCCCTTTATTGTACCAAAATTGAAACGCCATTTTCAAAGCCACCTCAACAGCAGTGGACCCATTATCAGAATAAAATACCTTCTTTTGATTCCCGGGCAATCTGCCCAGAAGCAATTCAGCAAGTAAAATAGCCGGTTCATGCGTAAAGCCGGAAAAAATCACATGGTCCAGTTTACCAGCCTGTGCAGCCACTTTCTGAACAATATGAGGATGGGAATGACCGTGAATATTGGTCCACCAGGAAGCAACAGCATCAATATATTTACCACCATCTGCTTCGTACAAATAAGCCCCCTTCCCCGATACAATAGCAATTTCGGAATTAAATAAAGTTCCATCCGAATAAGGATGCCAGACAACAACAGAATCACGATCCACAAGGCTCATACTAAACATAAATGTTGAAAAAGTAAAAATTAAATATTCCTGAACTGTTCCGCAAAGCGCCTGATTGCAGTTTTATCAATCATAGCTTCCTGTGCAATACTACCCAATAGTTTTAACCCGGTTTGTTTCAAAATAATATCAGCCGACCCCTTATTGTATTCACCAGTAAACAAAATACCTAAAACCGGGATATTGCGTCTTTTCAATTCACTGCAGGTTAACAAAGTATGATTGATACTGCCTAAATAAAAATTAGTAACCACGATTACATACGCCCCTAAGTGCGAAATAAGATCAGCCACCAGGTCCCTGTCATTCAGCGGAACCATCAATCCACCTGCCCCTTCAATTATTAAAGTCCTGTTCTGGGATTCCGGTAAAACGAATCCGGCAAGTTCTATATGAATACCTGCCAGTTCAGCTGCTTTATGAGGAGAAACCGCATGCTCCAGGCAATAGGCTTCCGGATGAACTTTTGAAACTCCATTGCTCAGCAAAGAACGAACCAGCAAAGAATCCGTCAAAGGTACTAAACCACACTGAACCGGTTTCCAGTAATCCCCCAAAAGTGCCTCCGCCAAAACAGCAGAAGCGATAGTTTTACCAACATCCGTACCAATACCGGTCACAAAGAGTTTCCTCATAAACAGAAGGATTCAATTTCATTTAGCAAACCCTGAATTTGTTCAAAAGTATTGAATGTATGCAGACAGATTCGTATGCATTCAGATCCCGAAGCAACGGTAGGGCTAAGAATTGGTCGTACATCATAACCCCTCGACTGAATAGAGCCCGCCAATGCTTTTACCTTCACATTACCTTTAATAATTACACATTGAATAGCACTGAAACTCTCCTCAAACAGGAGGCTTTTCAAAAGCCCTGCTTTTTCCTTAAAAAAAACAATTCGTTCTCTAAGCATATTAATTCGTCCTTCCTGGGCATTCAAAAAATGATAGGCACATTGAACGGCGATCAGGCTGTGAGGAGGCAAAGCAGTAGAATAAATAAAAGGCCGTGAAAAGTTAATTAAAAATGTCCTTAACTCTTCACTCCCTAAAATGATGGCGCCATGAACTCCCAAAGCCTTTCCAAATGTGTGTACGCGGGCAAACACCTTCTTTTCAAGTCCAAGTTCCACTACTCTTCCCTTCCCTTTTTCACCAAACACACCCGTGGCATGAGCTTCATCCACAATCAGCAGTGCATGATATTTTTCACATAAACCCAGAATTTGCGAAAGCGGAGAAAAATCACCGCTCATGGAATAAACAGATTCAACACCAACATAAATTGTTCCTGAAGCCTTTTTCATTAACGCTTCCAGATGCTCCAGATCATTGTGTCTGAATTTAAAGGCATGAGCTGTACTCAAACGGACACCATCAATGATAGAAGCATGACTCAACTCATCGTAAAGAATTGTATCCGAGCGACTGGCAATGCAGGAAAACAAGCCAAGATTGGCATCATATCCCGAGTTGAAAATTAATCCACACTCAGCCTTGTGAAAATTGGCAACAGCCTCTTCCAGTTCCTCCGCCAGCAAAGAATTCCCGCTTAATAGCCGGGAGCCGGTAGCCCCATTCACCAAAGACTTTTGAAAACCTACCTGCTTCTCAATTGCTCCAGCCAACTCTGCCGACCTGGCAAAGCCAAGATAATCATTGGAACAAAAATCCAATGAATCAGACAGATTTAGGCGCAGCAAACGCAAGTTGCCATCAATTCGCCTTTTATCCAATGGAGATTTATTTTCTGGAAACATCTAAACGAATGCCACCTACAATACTTAAAGAAAGAATGTTGTGCCGGATCAGGCCATTACCTTCGTAAGTATCATTGCTGTAATATTTATACTCAAATGATGGATTTAGAAAGATATACACTTTGCTGTAAACTTTATATTCACCAATCAGGCCGGCATTAACGCAATAGGCACTCGCAATTTCACCATTCCCGAAAAAGTTAAGATGTGTTGCACCTGAATACCCAAAATAACCGGCATTCCCTTTAAAAGAAATCGTATAATTTTTAGCAGCAGAACGGGTAAAAGGCGCTTCAATAATAAAATACATTTTCACGAAACTGAAATCCTGATCAAAAACAATGGTGTTTCCTTCAGCAGGTGATATTCCAGGATGGAGTGTCAGCTCAGACAAAGAATGGTCTTCAAAGCTCAGACCAAAACCCAGATGTAATCGGTTCATGGGAACCAAAATTTCCATATTAACCAGAGAGATAGGGTTGTTAGCAGTAAAATTAACCCTTCCTGACTGAATCAAATTGCCGTTTCTGTCAAACAATCCGGTATTTCCAATACTTGAATTCCACCATGCTGCACCCAGTCCATATCCGAAACCTGCAAAATATTTACCGGATTGCGCTCCTCCCTGACTATAAAAATCATTGGATTGCGCATTCAATTGAAATGAACCTGCACCAATCAAAAACAACAAAACAGTTAGTCTAAACAAATTCATGTTTATTTTTTACCTGGAAAGGCGCTCTGGGCTTAATCCCCAAAAGTTGGAATAGTTCCATATCCGAATTAAAATCCGGATTAGGCGTCGTCAGTAATTTATCACCCGCAAAAATCGAATTGGCCCCCGCCATAAAACACAAAGCCTGACCCTCAGCCGACATTTGAGTACGTCCCGCAGAAAGGCGGACCACAGTTCCAGGCATTACAATACGGGTAGTAGCAATCATTCTCACCATATCCCAGATAGGAAGCAAAGGCTGTTCCTCCAGAGGAGTGCCTTCAACAGGTACGAGCGCATTAATAGGAACCGATTCAGGAGGAGGATCCAAGGCAGAGAGGGTTAGTAACAAACTAACACGGTCTTCAACAGACTCACCCAGACCAATAATACCACCGGAACAAACAGTCACCCCCGCTTTCCGCACATTCGCAATCGTATTCAAACGATCCGAGTATTTACGGGTAGTAATAATACTTTTATAATTATCCTCAGAGGTATCCAGATTATGATTATACGCGTAAAGACCAGCTTCCGCCAGCCTTTGAGCCTGAGACGCTGTCAGCATACCAAGCGTGCAACAAACCTCCATTTCAAGGCCATTCACAGCCTTCACCATCTCCAGCACACGGTCAAAATCACTGTTATCACGAACCTCACGCCATGCAGCCCCCATACATAAGCGGGAAGCCCCACCCGACTTCGCTTTTTTAGCTGCGTCAAGGACTTCTTCCACCTGCATTAACTTATGAACCTCCACACCAGTATGGTAACGGGCAGACTGAGGACAATACGAACAATCCTCCGAACATCCCCCCGTCTTAATCGAAACCAGCGAACTCACCTGCACCTCACTAGGATTATTAAACTTCCTGTGCACCGTAGCTGCCTCATATACCAACTCCAATAAAGGGGTATTATATATACCCAATATTTCCTCAAAAGTCCTTTTTGTCATAGCTTCTTATGCTTCTTTACAAATTTAATCTTTTCCCCCTGAACTCAAAATTTGAATAACTTTGAATCGACCACTGCTTTATAACAATGCGGATAGACATCATTACCATCCACCCCGAATTAATCACCAGCCCCTTCGCGCATTCAATCATAAAGCGAGGCATAGCAAAAGGCCTTGCCGAAGTCAACTTCATCAACCTGCGTGATTTCTCGACCAACAAACACAAAACAGTAGACGATTACCAGTATGGAGGCGGAGCCGGCATGGTCATGATGATAGAACCACTTGCAAACTGTATTGAACAACTAAAATCAGAACGCCCTTATGACGAAATCATCTACCTAACACCAGATGGACCATTATACAACCAGCAAACTGCCAATACCCTTTCCACCCTCAAAAACATTATCCTGTTATGTGGACATTACAAAGGAATAGACGAACGGGTCCGTTCCCTTTTCATCACCCGCGAAATCTCCATTGGAGATTATGTACTTTCCGGTGGCGAGCTGGCCGCAGCAATAGTAGCAGACTCGATCATCCGGCTTATCCCAGGAGTGATTTCCGATGAAACATCCGCCCTTTTTGACTCCTTTCAGGATGGACTCCTGGCGCCTCCGGTTTACACCCGGCCGGCCGATTATAAAGGCCATAAAGTACCCGAAGTGCTGCTTTCAGGGGATTTTGAAAAAATAGAAAAATGGAGATCAGAGAAAGCCCATGAGCGAACCCAGCAAAGAAGACCCGATTTATATCAACCATAGAAAGCCGTAAACTGATACTAACAGGTTAACTGAGGTAAAGTTTTGATACTGAGAACGTTTTTTCAAAAAAACTATTATCTTTACTTCTTAATTGATCAAGATAACTTGAGCCTATGAGTGACGACACAGAGTTTATCGAGCATGCCTATAGTTTAATGTCAGATCAGCAGATACTTCTGGCATATCTGGGCGATGTAACACCGGAATTGATCAATGCCATCCTCAAAGGCGTAAAGAATGATTCTGTAGCCTTTCAGGAAGAAGAAATGCAGACTAAGAAAAAAGTCTACAACATTATCGTAGAATCCCTTGAAAACATTACCCGGCACTCAGAGGTAGAAGAAAAACAGTTGAATTTATCACTTTTCCTGTTGGGTAAAACCGGCAAAAATTATTATGTGGTATCTGGCAATTATATCTACAACGACCAGATAGACAATTTAAAAAACATGATTGATGAAGTAAACATTCTTGATAAAAACGATATCAAAAAAGTTTATAGAAATATTCTTGCTGAGGGAAAAATATCTATTAAAGGAGGAGCTGGCCTTGGCATCATCGACATGGCTATAAAATCAGGAAACAGGCTTGAATACGAGTTTGTGCCGGTAGAGAACAACATTTCCTTCTATATATTAAAAACTCAGGTCAGTTCCGAAACAACATAGTTTTCAAAAAAAGAGATTTGTATGGACCCATTAATTATTGAAAAGACGGAATTCGCACCAAAAGTTATATTGGATCCGGTGAATAACAAATTTGAGCTGTCAGGTGAGTCGAGACCCGAAAATGCAAGTAAATTTTATGAACCCATAGTAAAATGGTTAGAGCAATACCAGGCAGTTCTTTTTTACCAAAAAGGCCAGAGCGGGAAAGCCAACAAAGTACTTTTTGATATTTCACTGGATTACTTCAATTCCACTTCAGCCAAACACTTATTGGATATTTTAAAACAATTAGACAACTTCTACAACGAAGGACACGATGTGCTCATACGTTGGTTCTTTTATGGTCAGGATGAAGACATGCGGGATTCAGGAGAGGAATTCAGTAAACTGATCAATGTTCCCATCGAATTTGTTGAAAGAGAAGGATAATTCCATTTTTAGGCCGTATGAAAAAAATTTTAGCAAATGACGGGATAGATGCCCAGGGCAAATTACTGCTCGAAAAAGCCGGATTCGAGGTCATTACTGAAAAAGTTCTTCAGGAAGAATTGGCAAAAGCCATTAATACAAACAACTACGAAGGCCTGACAGTTCGTAGCGCAACCAAAGTGCGCAAAGACCTGATAGATGCATGCCCCAACCTAAGGCTCATAGGTCGTGGAGGAGTTGGTATGGACAATATTGATGTACAATATGCTAAAGAAAAAGGTCTGCAAGTGGTCAATACACCCGCTGCATCATCCCATTCTGTAGCAGAACTGGTCATGGCACATTTATACAATGCAGTTCGGTTTTTATATGACAGCAACCGGCAAATGCCGGTAATTGGAAATACACAATTCGACACCCTAAAGAAAAAATATGCCAAGGGAATAGAGGTAAAAGGCAAAACCATGGGAATAATAGGTTTTGGACGAATAGGACAGGCCGTTGCAAAAATTGCCTTGGGAACAGGAATGAAAGTAATAGCTTCCGATCCCTTTATAAAAGAAGCCACACTGGATCTTGAAATTTCAGGAATTGACAGAAAATTGCAGGTAAACATCAGAACCATCCCAGCCGAAGAAGTACTTAAAAATTCAGACTTTATAACCGTACACGTACCTGGAGGAAAATTGATTACCGAGAAAGAATTTTCATTGATGAAGATCGGAGTTATTGTCATAAACGCTTCCCGGGGAGGAGTCATAGATGAAACAGATCTTTTGAAAGCATTAAATTCCGGAAAAGTAGCACATGCCTGCCTCGATGTTTTCGAAAACGAACCCACACCCAATAAAGAACTCTTATCACACCCAAGGATTTCTCTTACACCACATATAGGAGCAGCCACTGAAGAAGCCCAGGAACGCATTGGGATTGAATTAGCCGAATTAATCATCAGTAAGCTCAAATAAATAATCAGGATGTGGCCAACATCATCCCCTTCAAAGGAATAAGACCCGCAAAAGACAAAGTCCAGCTGGTAGCATCAAGGTCAGTTGATGGCTATCCCTTAAAGGACCTTCAGGATAAGTTAAAGAGCAATCCCTATACATTTCTTCATATAATAAATCCCGATTTCGATGATGGCCAGCCAACCAGGCCAGGTTCCAAAGAGCGCCTGCAAAAAATCAAACAGAAATACGAAGACTTTAAAAAAAGTGGGATACTGTTACAGGACAAAAAAACCTGTTACTACATTTATCAGCAGTACAAAGAAGGCACCACGTTTACAGGCATAATTGGCTGCAGCAGCATAAACGACTATTTCAAAGGAGTCATTAAAATTCATGAACAAACACTCACCGAGCGGGAAGAAAAGCTCAAAAAATACCTTGAAATATGTGACTTCAATGCCGAGCCGGTTTTATTCAGTTATCCCAACGATGAGGTCATAGACCATCTCACTGCAGCTATTACGGACACCACACCTACAAATGATTTCACAACAACAGACAGGATAAGTCATAAGTTATGGGCAGTGCAGGATGAAAAAACCATCCTCACCCTTCAGGAACGTTTCCGGCAGATACCGGCAGTATATATCGCAGACGGACATCACCGCTCCGCCTCCTCCGCATTATTGGGCCGCTCCCTCCGCGAAAAAAATAAAACCCCAACAGGAACCGAACCTTACAATTATTACCTCGGCATATTCTTTCCCGAAACACAGTTGAAGATTTATGATTTTAACCGCATCATAAAAGACCTGAATAATTTAACCATCCAGCAGTTCTTAGAAAAGCTAAGTGAAAAATTTGAGTGGACAGATAAAGGAAGCGAAATATACAAACCGGTTAAAGTGCATAATTTCAGCATGTACCTCAAAGATAAATGGTACACACTCACACCGAAAGCCGGAGTCGTAAATGACAAAGAACCAGTTGGATCGCTCGACGCATCCATACTTACAAAGCATATCCTCTCCCCTATTCTGGGAATAAACGATTTAAAAACAGACAAACGCATAGCCTTTGTCCCGGGAGTAAAAGGGATGCAAGAGTTAAAAGAACAAGTAGACAAAGGAAATGCCTCAATTGCCTTTGCATTATATCCGGTTTCCATGCAACAGCTCAAACACATCGCAGACACCAACAACATCATGCCACCCAAAACCACCTGGATCGAGCCCAAAATGCGAAGCGGCCTGGTAATATATGATCTGGAAATAACATGAACCTCAAAGAAAAACTAACAACCTTCAAAAAACAACTGCCGCCAACAGTTCAGTTAGTAGCAGTTTCTAAAACACAGCCGGCCGAAGTCATAATCGAAGCCTATCAAACAGGGCAAAGGCAATTTGGAGAAAACAAAGTACAGGAACTGCTCAGCAAATATGAGCAACTCCCAAGGGATATTGAGTGGCATCTCATTGGGCACCTGCAGACAAACAAAGTCAAATACATAGCACCCTTTGTTAACCTTATTCAATCCGTAGACAGTCTTAAACTTCTCCAGGAAATTGATAAGCAAGCAAAAAAAAACGAGCGTATGATTAATTGCCTCTTGCAGATATATATAGCAAAAGAAGAAACAAAATTCGGATTAAGCTTTGAGGAAGCCCTTAAACTTGTCAACTCAGACGAATTCAATCAGCTAAAAAACAGTCAAGTTATAGGACTGATGGGAATGGCCAGCAATACCGAAAATCAGCAACAAATCCGGAGTGAATTTCATTCATTAAAAATATTCCTCGAACAAATACAAGCAACACATCCCTTCATCAGCACACTATCCATGGGAATGTCATCCGACTACAAAATAGCCATAGAAGAAGGAAGCACACTCATACGTGTAGGAAGCACATTATTCGGGGAAAGAAAACCAATAATCCAATCACAACAGCAATAATTGCAGCAACAAGAACAGCTCCAGCAGCAACATCCTTCACTTTACCAGCCAGTTCATTAAAATCCGGAGAAACAAGATCAACCAGAAGTTCAACAGCAGTATTTAAAAGTTCAGCAACAAACACCAACCCCGCAGCAAAACAAATGGCCATCCATTCCCATACATTTAATTTCAGAAAAGCACCCAGAATCACCACAAATAGCAAAATCACGCAATGTATCCGCGCATTAGGCTGAGTCCGAAAAAAAAGCCGCAACCCCTTCAATGCATAACCAAAACTCGAAATCCGTTTTTTCATTTCAGACAAAGTTCGTCAAAAACGAATATAATTTTGTCCCTTAACCAAAAAACCTTACTTTCGCATTCCTATAATTCTACGGACTGGTAGTTCAGCTGGTTAGAATACGTGCCTGTCACGCACGGGGTCGCGGGTTCGAGTCCCGTCCGGTCCGCAAGTAGTAGTAAGCCCTCCAGAGAAATCTAGAGGGCTTTTTTATTACCGGGTTACATGGCGGGTTACACAAATACACAATTTCACAGCATCCCTTCGTCAGAAAAACTGTAATAACCAGATTCTGCCACAATCAGATAGTGTTGGGAAAATAAATGTTCCGCCTTTTTCATCAATTGTTCTATCATCTATATTGAAATCAACAACTCCAGTAATTGGAGGTCCAAGCACCCTATATGCACCTGTGACATTATTAATATCTGTAACATAATAGCCAATCTGTGAGAAGGAAAACAGGTAGGCCAGGATAAGTAAAACGGTTAAAGTGAAATTCGACTTCTTTACCACTCCTGAAATTAAATTCTGGTTTTCACTAAGGCACTTCAAATCCAGCCCAATTTTAGACAAATTGGACGTAGTTTTTTTCTATATTTACGCGCTACAAAAAACTAACAAATAAAATGAACCTCAACATTACCAAATTAATTCCTTTTGCAATCTTATCGCTCCCCATCTTACTTCACGCACAGGGCTTTCAGGTCAACCTGCAGGGTCAGGCGCAACAAGCTATGGCAGGAGCAGGAACGGGATTTATTCTGGACGGATCAGCCGTATTCTTTAATCCGGGCGGAGTTTCCTTCCTCACAGAAAACAGTATCAGCGCAGGAGCCACGGCCACCATCGGCAACACCACATTTCTGGATGCAGACAACAATTCCCTGGCACATACAGTGTCACCCGTAAGTACACCTTTTACAGCTTATGCAGTTTATGGTGCGAAAGACGGTCCTCTAAAAAAGTTAAAATTTGGCATGGGCGTTTATACCCCGTTCGGAAGTGTAGTAACCTGGCAGCCGGGATGGACAGGACGGTTTGCCCTCACCTCCATGAAATTACTTTCAATTTTTTATCAGCCTACCTTAAGTTATAAGATCTGTGACAAATTAGGCGTAGGTGCAGGTCTTGTAATAGGAACAGGAAATTTAGAATTAAAGCAGGACTTACCTGTTGTCGATGCAAACGGGAATTATGGAACAGCTGATCTCAAGGGATCAGCCACAGGTTATGGCTATAATCTCGGCCTTTTTTACAGGCCTTGTTCCAAATTCTCAGTTGGATTAGATTACCGCTCCCAGATAAACATGAGCGTCAGCGACGGGTCAGCCATTTTTACAGTACCTTCTGCATTAACTTCCAACTTCCCTTCAGGCCCCTTCAGCTCCTCCGTATCATTACCATCCGTCATCACATTAGGCCTTGCAGATTCCATTTGTTCCAGGCTCGTTTTGGCGCTCGATGTCAATTATATTGGTTGGAATTGTTACGACACCCTCAAGTTTAATTACAAAACTACAACTTCAACTTTACAGGATACCAGGTTACCAAGAGATTACAAAAATACATTCGCCTTCCGCTTGGGTGCACAATACCATTTAACAGATAAAGTTGTTGCACGTGCAGGAATCAGCGTAGAACTCACACCGGTCCCCGACGGATTTGTCACCCCCGAATTACCGGACGCTAACCGCGTAAATTACACTATAGGTTTGGGATACAAATTCTGTAGCCGTTTATTAGTAGACGCTTCCTATACCTTTGAAGACTTTTCGCGTACAGACAAGAATACCGCACTCGTATTAAACGGTACTTATAAGACCTATCTTTCAGCAGCAGGGCTGTCTTTAACCTATAAATTTTAACAAAAGCATGAAAAGCAAATTCCATAAAATCTTTATTCTATCGGCAGGTATAATCGCATTCGCGTCCTGCAAACCTAAACTCACTCTACCAACAGCATCAAAAGGCAGAATGGATCCATCCCGTTATGTAGCAGTTGGAAACTCCATCACCTCTGGATTTGCAGATGGAGCCTTGTATTATAACGGACAACTGGTGTCCTATCCGAATCTGCTTGCCGGACAATTCAGATTGATTGGCGGTGTTAATTTCAATCAGCCCCTGATGCCCTCAAGCTCTGTTGGAGTTGGATCTACAGGTAATGCACCCTTTATACTGGGAAATTCAACGGATTGTTTGGGAGTCACCTCACTGGGTCCGATACCTGCTGCAGCTTCCGGCGACCTAAGTGCACTCGCAACAAACATATTTGCCAGCCAGGGCCCATTTAACAATATGGGAGTACCCGGTGCCAAGGCTATAACAGTGCTTGCCCCGGGATATGGCAACCCTGCAAACGGAACCGGATTTTACAACCCTTTTTTCGCCCGGATGGCCTCTGCATCAACTGCATCAATTTTATCAGATGCTTTGTTAATAAATCCCACATTCTTTACCCTTTTCATTGGTAACAACGATGTACTTGTCTACGCCATGAATGGAGGAGCCGCTGATTCCATTACTCCGCCAACAGGTATGGCAGGAGTTGGATTCGATGGAAGTATCAATGCCATTGTAAATGCGCTGACTGCCAATGGTGCAAAGGGCGTGATTGGCAATATACCCGACATAACAGCACTGCCATTCTTTACCACCATCCCCTGGAATGGATTAACGCTTCGCCAGGGTCAGGCAGACACCCTCAACAGCGTGTGGCAGGACTTCAGTACTGGCAAACCTCTTTATAACTTCCACGCAGATAGCAACGCTTTTTTGATTGCCGACCCAACTGTACCTTTCTTGGGGCAAAGACAAATTAAAAAAGGAGAATTTATTTTGCTGAATACGCCCCTCGATTCTATCAAATGCTATAAAATGGGCACCTTAAAGCCTATTCCCAACCTGCATGTATTAGACTCCGCGGAGATTGCGAAAGTTAAAACCGCCATCATTGCTTATAACAATATAATTAAGTCAGTTGCATTGGCAAAAGGCCTGGCTTTAGTAGATGTAAACGCATTCATGAACAAGACAAACAAAGGAATAGTATATAACGGTATTGCAATGAACACAAAATTTGTAACGGGGGGAGCCTTTTCTCTGGATGGCATTCATTTGAATCCGATCGGTAATGCCATGTTGGCCAATGAGTTTATAAAGTCCATCAATGCAACCTTCGGCTCCACTATTCCTCAGGTTGACGCCACCAAATACAGGGGAGCAGTATTCCCTTAAGAAGGTTTATACTTTCAAATGGCGTTTTGTAAATAAAATTATTAACTTTAAAAAACAATAATAAATCAAAAAACAATCAATAATAAACTATAAAACAATGATGAAAACTTACTTATCTCTTACTGTTGCACTTGCCATAGGCTCAGCAGCAACAGCTCAAACCTGTGTTGGCACGCGCTATGCAAGTGATGTGTTTACAGGAGTTACAGCAACAACTGGAATTGTTTACGGCTCAAATATTACTTATACAGGAACAACTCAAAGCCTTACGCTGGATTTGTATGAACCAACTGGAGATGTTTTAGCGGCCCGGCCTTTAATTGTTTGGGCACACGGTGGGAGTTTCATAGGCGGAACAAGTGCAGATGCAGATGTGGATAGCCTGTCACACAGGTTTGCAAGAAAAGGATATGTCTGTGCCAGTATCAATTACCGTATCGGTGTTGCATCATTCGATTCACTGGGAATGATCCCAGCTGTTTTAAGAGCTGTTCAGGACATGAAAGCATCAGTTCGTTTTTTCTACAAAGACAGAGCTACGACAAATACATACAAAATAGACACCAATAATATTTACATTGGAGGCAGTTCTGCCGGTGCAATTACCGTACTGCATTACGTTTACCTGAAAAGAACCTGCCAGATTGATCCTTACTTCGCGCATATAACTGCAACTTCACTGACAAAACTTGGAGGACTGGACGGATACAGCGGAAATCAATGTTATTCCGACAAAGTAAAAGGTGTAATCAGCCTTTGTGGTGCTTTAGGAGTATATGGCTGGATGGAAGCAGGCGACCTGCCTCTTTGTTCCATGCATGGTACTGCTGATAAAACTGTGCCCTACGGCCGTGCCATAGTAAATCCTGGTCTTCCTATTATGTATACGGATGGAAGCCGCATGATCTATCAGCAGTCGCTGGCAGTTAACGTACAGAATAATTTCTATACCTGGATCGGTGCAGGTCACGTACCCTATGCCGCGAATGCAGCCTATATGGATACCACTGTAAACTTTGTACGCGATTATTTAAATGGACGCATGGGGATTACTTGTACAGCTTTGCAACCTGCAGATGCCACTTCGGGAACAGCGAGCCTGTATGCATATACGCCCTGCACTACGAATGTTTTTTATTCATGCACACCTGCAGGGATACAGAACTACAACGAAAATCTTTTTGAGGATGTTTATCCAAACCCATCAAGCAGCAGCATAAACGTTGTATTTTCAAGCAATAACTCTACACATATTATTACACTCAGTGATATTACAGGCAGAGTTATAAAATCAGATATCAGCTCAGAAGCTAATTACACACTTGAAAAGGCTAGTTTGTCATCGGGTATTTATTTCCTGCGGGTCGCCAACAAACAAGGAGAAACTTCCGTTAGAAAAATAATTTTCAACTAGCTAGATTTAGGCTCGAAAAGCCCAAAGTAAAAAGGCTGTCATTCGACAGCCTTTTTTTATCATATTAATTCCACCCTTACCTTACCTTACCTTACCTTACCTTACCTTACCTTACCTTACCTTATTATACTATATCCTATCCTAAAAATCCCAGGCGATCAAACCCTTCACCACCTCCAATGAAAGCGGCTTCACTTTTTTCAATTCGCCGGAAACATATTTCACTTTCAAAAACCCCAATGCAGGTACTATCCACTTTTTGCTCTCCTCATTCAGAGCCGCAATCAGCAATGATATCTGGAATAACGAAGTAAGTTGCTCAAAAAAAGTCCTCGCAGAAGCTTCTTTTTCATCCTGCGCTAATGCCTTCAGATCAACAGAAAACAAAATCAGCAGATCTAACTCCGCCTTTACCCAATTTCCAAAATCAGCATTCGTTGTAGCGTTCAACAGTATTTCCTCACAGAGCATCTCAAACCCCTTCGACTTCTCCATGGCACGGAGCATATCAAGAATAATAATATTACCCGATCCTTCCCAGATAGGAAGCACCATCACATCCCGCATCAGCTTAGGCATAACGGTATCTTCAATATAACCTAGTCCACCCATCAGTTCCATACTCTCTCTTGTAATATAAACCCCGGTTTCGGCCGACCATTTTTTAGTCATAGGATTAATCAGGCGAAGTAAATTCAATTCCCTTTCATTTCCATTATCCGCTCCATCAAGTGCCCTAATGGCTCTCCATACCAGGTAAAAATTAGCCACATTCAAGGCCCCAAGTTCAGTAAGCTTAGTCCTCACAAGCGCATGTTCAAGGGCGTTTTTTCCAAAGGTTGTACGGAAACTCAGAAACTGGTATGCCTCAATCAAGGCTCTGCGTGAAACAGCAAGAGCAGCTATAGAATTATGCAGACGGGAAATATTCATCATCTCAGCCATCACTTTAAACCCGGCTGATTCATTTCCAACCAATTTGCCCTGCGTATCTTTAAGCATACATTCAGCAGATGCCATGGAACGAACACCCAGCTTATCCTTCAGGCGGATAAACTCAATAGCGTTTTTCGAACCTGAGCGTAAAGTTTTTTCTACCAGGAAAATTGAAAGTCCCTTGGTTCCCTGCACCTCCGAATTTGTTCTCGCCAAAACGAAAATCAGATCAGCATTAGCATTGCTGCAAAACCATTTCTCACCATTTAAAAGATAATTTTCCCCTTCCTGAAGTTCCGCAACAACAATATTAGCGCCAACATCCGATCCCCCTGTTTTCTCTGTCAGAAACATTGCTCCGGTAAAAAAGCCATCGGGATTATCAGTATACAATTGCGGCATCAAACGGGTTTTATCATCTTCCCCGCAATATAAATCAATCAGGCGTGCAACTCCATCGGTCATGCAAAGCGGGCAATACTGCCCGCACTCACTCATCGCAAAAATATATCCCGCCATAAAACCAAGCCCCTGCTTTTCATTTTTGAATTCAGCTCTCAAAGCAGGCTCCCATTTCACCCGAAACATTTCAGATTTCACAGCAATACGCATAAGCTCCCAATACGATGGGTGGAACCGAATCTCATTAGTCGTTTCTCCAAGGTGATTTCTCTTCACCAGTTCCGGACCGCTTTTATCCGCCAGCATAGACAACTCATTCATTCTTCCAGCCGCTTCCTTACCAAGAACCTCTAGTTTATCCTTCATATAGCTTAACCCGCCGGAAGAAAATGAATGTTGAATATAATTCCTGAAAATTACATCACTTTGAAAAAAATTAACACTTTGGCGAAAATCATCCACAAGCACCTTGTTTTTTTCAGCCGGGTAACTGTTAAGCGGGTAGTTGGTAAAAGGAAGATCGACAGATTTCATAATAGATGTAATGCTTATTAAAACTCAAAAATACCCTTCTTTTCAGCATTGTGAAGTTTTGATGAAAAAAAACTTCAAAAAAAATTTGCAGGTTTGTAAACTTGTTTTACTTTCGTCCCTTTCTTTTACATAAAAGGGAACTAAATTTATAGAATTAATATCAGTAAAAAGAACAAATTATGAACAAACTTTATGCTGTCTTCTTTATCACGCTGCTGCTGCAGCTTCAAGTCAATGCTCAAAATCATATCATAAAAGGCACCGTTAAGGATGTCATTACCAATGAACCCATTTATGGTGTTTCGGTAGGCGTAAAAGGCACAACGGTCGGTGCATCAACCAATTTTGATGGTGAATTCCTGATCAATGTCTCAGATACTGTAAAAAAACTGGTATTTCAGCTTATAGGTTATAAAAGAAAAGAAGTGGCCATAAGTAATAACATGGTCGTAAGTTTGCAGTCTTCCGCCCTGGAGCTGGAAGGAACAGTAATTACAGCAAACGCTATACAGCGTGAGAAACGCAGTTTAGGTTATTCTACTCAGGAAGTGGGCGCAGAGGACTTAACCGCCGGACAAAATGTCAGCGCGATCAGCGCGCTGCAAGGTAAGGTATCGGGAGCAAATATCACAACAACTACAGGTGCGCCAGGGTCATCCGTGCGTGTAGTGTTACGCGGAGGCACTTCACTTACAGGAAACAATCAGGCATTGATGGTAGTGGATGGTGTCCCAATAGATAATTCTAATTTTTCCAACGGGGACGACCTGAACAACCAGGTAGACTACGGTAACCGGGGAAATGACATCAATCCCGAAGATATTGAATCGATTTCCGTCCTCAAGGGACCTGCTGCGGCAGCCTTATATGGCTCACGTGCATCAAATGGAGCTTTAATAATAACCACCAAACATGGCCATAAAAATAGCGGAGGGAATACAAAGACAGACATTACCTTTACATCAAACATGACTTTTTCAAATATTTTGAAAATGCCTACTTTTCAAAATCAATATGGCCAGGGTGATGTATACCCAGGACGCGATCCGGTGGACAGACGCGAAAATTTTAGCTGGGGACTTCCCTTTAATGGCCAGGAGAGACCCTGGGGACAGGACATAAATGGTCAGCAGCAGGTCAAACCCTATGCTGACTTGCCCAATAATGTCAGGGACTTTTTTAACACAGGTACAACGCTGAATAATAACCTGTCTCTTTCCGGAGGGAACGATAAAAGCACCTATTATCTTTCACTGAATTCCCAGAACAACAAGGGAATTGTACCCGGCACCTCTTTTGACAAGTATGGAGTTCGCTTCAGCGGAACAACTGAAATGTCCAATCATTTTTCAAGCAGTGTATCCATGAATTACACAGACATTTCAAGCAATCTGGGAAGTGGAGGACAAGGTCCGGGATCAATCTACAGCAACCTTTACCAAACCGCCCGTGATATACCTATTCCATCCCTGCAGAATTTTGTTAATCCTTTTAATTGGTACAATGATGCAAACGGCAAGTATGGCTTCTATGGTGCTTATACGGTCAACCCTTATTTTGTTTTACAAAATTTCCAGAATTTAGATGCGGTGGACAGGCTGCAGGGAAATTTTTCTGTTTCCTATAATAATTTTGGTTGGCTCACACTTACTGAAAGAATGGGAAGTGATGTATACTCAGACCGAAGAACAGAAGAATGGAAGAAATATAGCTATACACCTTATGACACCTATTATACGGGCAATAATCAAATTTATCAAGGTAAATATTCTTCGGATATTTTCAATTTGAATGAATATACCCATGATTTTATTGCAACAGCCAAAAAAGATTTAACCAAAGATCTGAAACTTATGTTTCTGGTTGGCAACAACATCAGACAAAGCAATTTGACGGAGACATTTGGTCAGACTAACGCTCAGGGGGGGCTTGCAGTGCCTGATTTTTACAATCTGGCAAACTCAAACGGTCCGGCTTTAACAGCCAATACCTTGACTCAGAGGCGTCTGGTAGGAGTGTACTCGGATGCAGATCTGGCGTATAAAAACATGTTGTTTCTTGGAGCCACAGCCCGTAACGATTGGTCATCCACATTACCTCTCGCCAATAATTCATTTTTCTACCCAAGTGTAAACGCCTCATGGGTGTTTACAGAATTGATTAAAGACACTGCCAGACTAAGGAAAATTATTTCTTTTGGTAAATTAAGAACAAGTTATGCAAGCGTAGGAAATGATGCTGCCCCTTATTTAACATCTACCGTATTCAGCCAGACAAATATCAGCGGTGGGTTTGGAAATACACAATTCCCCTTTAACGGAATAACAGGATATGGACTTTCAGGTGTATTAGGGAATAATACGATAAAACCTGAGCTTACCACTGCTGTTGAAGGAGGTGCAGAGTTTGGCTTTCTGAAAGATCGTATAGGTTTTGATTTTACCCTTTACCAAAGCACCTCCGTTAACCAGATTATAAGCGTACCAATGGCCAACTCTTCCGGTTTTACCAATCAGACCATAAATACCGGTGAAATTCAAAATAAAGGTATAGAGGTATTGCTGCGAGGCACACCTGTAATGACCTCCTCCGGATTTAAATTGGATGTATATGGAACGTTTACCAAAAACAACAATATGGTTGTATCCATTGCAAATGGAATAGATCAGGTAACCATTGGCGGATTCTCCAGTATGGCAGTGGTTGCTGCAGTGGGAAAACCTTACGGAACATTTTACGGAGTTGATCTTTTAAAGGATAAAAACGGTCACACGGTAATTGACTCTGCCAGCGGCCTTCCAAGAACCACACCCAACTCTCAGTATTTTGGGAGCTACAACCCCGACTGGATGGCTTCATTAGGTGTAAAGATGTCCTATAAAGGATTTACCCTGAATATTTTGTTTGATACAAAACAAGGCGGGGTCTTTTATTCCAACACTAAATCGTTAACCGACTTTAATGGAACAGCAGCAGAAACTGTTGTCAATGGTTCAAGAGCAGACTTTGTGTGGACCAATTCCGTTTATGAGGATTATAAAGGGAACTATGTAACAAACAATAATGTTAAAACGAATGTGGAAAATTATTTTACAAATACCATTCAAAGTGCCCCTGGGCAGAACATTGTTGATGCAACCTATATTAAATTACGGGAGTTAAGCCTGATGTATGCACTTCCCTCTAAAAGGCTTGCTAAAACCTCATTTGGAAGCGTAAGTTTAGGTGTATTTGCAAACAACCTGTTTATCTGGACTCCTAAATCAAATGCCTATACCGACCCCGAAATGAACTCCAGCGGAGCATCCAACACCCAGGGATTTGAATTTTCAGCACAGCCTTCACAACGCAACTATGGATTTAATATAAGAGCTACATTCTAATTTAAAAGAAAGAAACAATGAACAGAAAATTTTCATTAAAACTGGCAGTACTTGTATTATTAGTGATCGTAATTGCAAGCAGTTGTAAAAAGTACCTCGATGTAAATACCAATCCGAATGCACCTTCCAAGGTTGACATAAGCGTGGTGCTTCCGTCTGCTGAGATTGCAATTGCACAAATCGTCGGATACAATTTCCAGGTTTACGGCAGTATGTGGGTACAACACTGGACACAAAACCCCAGCAGTTCCCAATATAAGGCAATAGATCAATATAGCCCTGCCGCAGCCGATTTTGACATAGGCTGGAAAACCTTATATGTAGATGCTTTGGAAAACCTGACCTTTATTGTAAATACAGGCACCGCATTAGGCAAGACGCAGTACGTTGCCTGTGCAAAAATTTTGCAGGCATATACATTTCAGGTTCTGACAGATGATTTTGGTGATATCCCGTTTTCTCAGGCTTTGAAGGGTGATCAGGGAATGATTTCACCAAAATACGACAAACAACAGGATGTTTATACGGGCATAATTACACTTCTCAATCAGGCTATTGCCCTGATTGACCCAAATGCTCCGAATGCTCCTACTTCTAATGACCTGTTGCTTGGAGGAAATATGAACACCTGGCTTAAATTCGCAAATACATTAAAACTTCGTGTTTATTTGCGTCAATCAGGAGTTAATCCAAGTGTAGCTCAGGCTGGAATTATGTCACTCGCAGGAGCACAGTTTTTGGGCGCTGCAGATGAAGTGAAAATCGTTTATACTTCTACAGGTGGAAACACTAATCCGCTCTATGCCTCCATGGTAGCCTTAAATGGCACCCAGGATCTTGTCGCAAGCTCTACTGCAATTGACACTATATGGAATTGGTACGACGATCGCTTGCCTGCATTCTACAATGCACTTGCAAGTGGTGCTGGCTTTGGAGGAAGTGGTTATGCAGGAATAACCCAGGGTAATTACAATGCAGGGATTCCAATCTCAGCGATTTCTATTCCAAGTGCAGCTGTTGGGGGATTTTCAGACCCTTCCTCTGCACCCGCCCCGGTAAAACTCATGACAGGTTATGAAAGTTTGTTCCTTCAGGCCGAAGCAGCCATGCGTGGATGGCTGGCAGGATCAGATCAGTCACTTTACCAACAAGGTATTACAGCTAATTATGTTTCGTATGGCATAAACGATACCCTGCCACCCTATTACTATGCGGCAGGAATGCCTGCTGCTTATCCCGTCGCAGGAACCTTACA
>JABDEY010000025.1:0-1103 GCA_013286805.1 Bacteroidota bacterium
GCCATAATCATTTGCCGGCCCTGTAGGTGCCAGCTCAGGCATCGCATAATCCTTTATATGACAATATTCTACCTTATCCATGTATTGTCCGCTTACCTTTATGCTTCCCTTGCTTCCAATAATCGTCAGGCTGCTTTCGAGGTTGCTGTCCCAAAGGGCAGTTGAATAATTGATACTCCCAATACCACCTTTGGCAAAATTAAAACTAACGAGTCCGCTGTCTTCAAATTCAGTAAGTTCAGGATGGTTAAAATCCCGGAATTTTGCCTGTATATCATTGATATCCCCGAATAGCCAGAACAGAATATCAATAAAATGAGAGAACTGAGTAAACAAAGTACCTCCATCCAGTTCCTGATTGCCTTTCCAGTTTCTGGCTTTGCCTTTGCCCTTTGGAGAATAATAGCGCTCATCGCGGTTCCAATAGCAATTCAGCTGTGCAATATACAGGTCTCCGATCAATCCCTGATCAATCACACTCTTTAACCAGACGGATGGGGGAGAGTAACGATTTTGCATTACACAGAAAACCTGTTTGGACATTTCGGCAGATTTTTGGATAATCCTCCGGCAATCCTGTGTTGAAAGTGCCAAAGGCTTTTCACAAACCACATGTTTTCCTGCTTCAAGTGATAGCAGGGAGTGCTTGGCATGGAGGCCGTTGGGTGTGCAAATGCAAATGACATCCACTTCCGGATGTGCTGCTAATAAATCCTCCGTTGAATTGTAGTACTTTTCAAAAATTGACGGATTCCCTGTTTCCTCTTTTGTCAGAATATCACAAACAGCAAGCAATTCACAATTGGGATTCTGGCGGATCAGTTCAGCATGGCGTTTTCCAATATGGCCCTGACCAACAACTGCGAAACGGATTTTTTTGTCAGCGCTCATAGTACTTTACTTACTTTCCCGTTCTCCAATCTGTACTTTTCTTTACTTTCCGGACAACGTGCAAAGCCCTTCTGATTGAAAGACAGTTTTAGACCAAACTCACTCATCCATCCGGTCTGTCTTGCAGGATTTCCAATGACCAGCGCATAAGGAAGAATATTCTTCGTCACAACAGCTCCTGCTCCGATGAAGGCATATTCACCTATATCATG
>JABDEY010000025.1:1171-27604 GCA_013286805.1 Bacteroidota bacterium
AATCGTTGCGCCCTTACCTACATGCGTTTTGGCATAATTTCCCCTGCGGGGGACTCCGCTGCGTGGATTGCTGACATTTGTAAACACCATGGAAGGTCCCAGAAACACATCATCCCCGCAGGTGACTCCGGTATAAATGGAGACGTTATTCTGAACTTTTACATTATTGCCCAATACGACTTCCTGTGACACTACCACGTTCTGACCTATGTTGCAATTTTCACCAATTACACAATTGGACATGATATGAGAGAAGTGCCATATTTTGGTTCCCCTGGCAATTTTACTGCCTTCATCAATAATTGCCGTCGCGTGTGCGAAATACTCCATCTTCCTGTTTTTCTAAAGCAGACAAAAATAGCATATTTTGCTGAAAGTGGAGAATACGTCAGGCTAACTCAGGTTTCAGAATACGATCCTGTATCCCCCGTAAGGAAATACACCTAACTGGTATTCTGAAACAATAGTACCGGGGTTTGGGTTATAGATCTGGTCCAAAATATTTGCATGATTGAAAATGTTCTCAATGGTCACAAACCAGCTTTCTGAAACCCTCTTTTGATTGATTTTAAAGGCTATTTTAAAATCGACTTTGGAATAAGGCATAAAGGTTTTGGCATTTGTCTGTGAATTAATATAAATTGCTTCTCCGGCGACTTTGGACGCGACAGGATCTATGGGTGTATATCGGTTTCCACCTGCAATTGTGCCCTTGAGGTCAATCACGATCATTTTGTTTCCCTTCCCGATCGGAATTTCATAACCTGCAAGTGCATTAACAATATATCCCCCGCTGAATGAAGTATAGCGTAATGTATCATCACTGCCTCTGTACATCGATTTATAAAGAGAGGTTGTTACTAAAAAGTAATAATGTTTGCTGAAGAATTTCTCAATGGTTATTTCTATTCCATAATTTCTGGCTGTCCCTTTATTCTTTAAACTGTCCACGGATGGCAAGCCATCCAGACTGTTTCCAACATTTACCATGGAGAAAGGACTGGACATTTCCTGAACAGGTACATCATACAGCCACTGGTAATAGGTTTCAAATTTGAACCGGAAACGCTTGTTGACAGAATAATCGTATCCAAGTACAAAATGGTCACTTTTAGTAAACCCGAGGTCCTGATTGCTAAGGGTGTAGGGTCCTGTGCCAGCCGGGTTATCATAGCTTCTTAAATAGTAATACATCAAAGGCTGGGTCTGACTATGCATGCCGAAAGCAAAACTGAGTGCCTGTTTGGGTTGAAATTGCCACCTCGTGCCCAGTCTTGGCTCCAGGGCCTGGGAATTATTCAATAAAAACTGCTGATAATGCAGTCCGCTGTTAAACGTAAGCCGGTCTGTAAGTCTGAACTGCCAGCTTACAAAACCCTGGGCAAGGCCGGCATAATTGGTTTTTCCCTGCAACTGATAAACATAAGCCTTGGTAAGCGTATCATAATAGGTATTATTGTAACTCGAAAACAATTCCGCATAGGTTATTCCCGCCTTTAGCGTGTTCCGGCTGTTAATTTTATCAGTTACGGTATAATTAATGTTGTATTGTCCCTCCGTTTGTTTATTGTTGTAAATATTAAATGGTGTAGGATTTGCCCCGGATAAGGTATCTATATTAACCCGTAACTGATCGGCGGATACAGAAGCCGCTAATCTGCCATAAATTTTATCGGTAAAAGAATAAAGGTGGTCAAATCCGGCAGCACCGGTAGATGAACCGTAGCCAAGATCCTGTCCACTTGAAGTATAGGACCAGTCACTTGAATTCTGCTGATTATTGTCGACGGTAATATTGCTGATTCCCCCCAATCCCCAGAATGAAAAAGTTCCGTATTTCCGGGTTGGGAAATTTAATTTAAAGGTCAGATCCTGATAGATAGGAATTCCCGTTACTCCAAAGTTAACGCCCAGTAATTGCAATGGTTCCAGATTGGAATAACGGTAATCGATCAGGAAAGAGCTTCCGGTACTTTTTGAAATGGGCCCCTCTGCCCCAAACTCCAGACCATTTAATCCGGCCTGTGCGATGAATTCATATTTTTCATTGTTCCCATCCCGAAGTTTCAGGTCGAACACAGCCGCATCCGCATTACCATATTCAGCGGGAAATGCGCCCGTAATAAAATCAGAATGCGCAAGTACATTTGTATTCAGCATGCTGATTGGACCTCCGGTAGCGCCCTGGGTTGAAAAATGATTTGGGTTTGGAATCGCTGAACCTTCCAGTTCCCATAAAACTCCAATTGGGGAATTGCCACGCACCACGATAGCATTATTGGCATCATTGCCCGATGCAACACCTGCATAGTTTTCAACCATCCTGCTGACATCTCCTCTGCCACCTGCATAGCGATTCGCTTCTTCCGGATCAAAGTCCCTTCCGCTGTTCGTAATCATGTCGTTGTTGGGCCTTGTTTTATCTCTGTCACTGGTAATTTCTACTTCTTTTGCAGTCATTACTTTTTCATGCAATTCAATCTGTAACACCACTTCCTTTCCCGAAGAAACAATCAGGTCATTCAAAAAAGCATCTTCATAACCAATATAGCTTACTTTCAGAGCCCTTCTGCCATCAGGCACTTTTTGCAGCTTGAATTTTCCATCCAGATCTGTTGCCGATCCCAAAAAGGTATCAAGACCTGTTACAATAATGGTGGCTCCGAAAAGCGGAGATTTTGAATCTGCATCAATTACACGGCCTCTGACGGTCTGAGAATAGTTCTGACTGAAAACTGAACCTGCAGAACCAGCCAAAAGTAAAATGAGAAATGTTTTTAGCGAAGGAATATTCCGGAACACGGTTCTTTTGAACATAGTACTGATAAACATGGTTCTGATGTTTGAACAGGATTTTTATCTGGCAAATATAAAAGTATTGATTTTATTATTGGCAACCGTGACATATATTTGCAATCACAGATTAAGTAATTGTGCGTTTAACGTTTTCAGGTTAAACAATTTAGCGGATTTTAATTCAGCGATATGCTTCCCATCCGAATATCCATAGTATCCTATTTAAATTCCAGGCCATTTTTATATGGAATCGAGCATTCTGATTTATTTAAAGAAATTCAACTGAGTTCAGATACACCGGCCATTTGCGCCAGGAAACTACTGGAAAACGAGGTTGATTTAGGCCTGGTGCCTGTTGCAATTCTTCCCCTTTTACCGCACTATAGTATCATTGGAGATTATTGCATTGGTGCAGTTGGTGCTGTGACATCCGTAATCCTTTACAGTGAAGTTCCATTGCATGCTATTAAATCAATCTGGCTGGATTATCAGTCCCGTACTTCTCTTCAGCTGACCAGGGTGCTCGCCAGGCATTTCTGGAAAATAGCCCCGGTCTGGCAAAATGGGAGTGCCGGATTCGAAAATAAAGTAAAGGGTGATTCTGCTGCATTGGTGATTGGTGACCGTACTTTTGAACTCAAAGACAAATACAGGTACGCGTTTGATTTGGGAGAGGAATGGTTCAGGTTTACAGGCTTACCGTTTGTTTTTGCCTGTTGGGTCACGACAAAAAAATTACCGGATGATTTCATAAAAAAATTTAATCAGGCTTTGGATGGTGGGATACAACACATTCCTGAGTTAGCAAGAGGGATCAGTGAATCAGGTCAATATCCGATAGATGTATTTCAATACCTGCAGCAACACATTAGTTATCGGCTTGACAGGGAAAAGCGAAAAGGACTGGAACGATTTCTGGGTTATTTGAGTGGGCAGAGCCCAGAGGCATAAGCCTTGCTACACCCAAAAGGGGGGGGTATAAATCAGACGAATGCCAGAAGTATAAGTCTGATTAAATAAATGTTAAATTGCGGAATAATTTATTACATTTAGGCTTCTTAATCAAAAATTAAGGTATGGGAGGTGTTTTTACAAAAGCGATTTCAATTTCAGGATTAGTATTCTGTCTATTCACCTCTGGCTCTTCCATCAGCCTTGCACAAAAATCGGCCATTGACAATGCGGGTGAAAAAATCAAGAAATTTAACGCGCACAGCGCTTTTAACAGAGGTGAATTTAAAACAGCGCTTAATTTATATTCAGCTCTTTTATACGATAATAAAGACGATGCCGGTTTGACGTTCTGGGTGGGAGAGTGTTATTTCAATCTGATGAATTATACCCATGCCCTGGAATATTTCAATCTGGCAGCAAAGATCAACCCCAATGCAAACCCTGATTTGCATCTTGAAATGGGAAGGACTTTGCAGATTCTTGGCGAGACAGAGAAAGCCATTGCGGCGTTGGAAGAATACAAACAAACAAATCCCGGGGCAAAAACACTGAAGGAAAGTGAAGTGGATCATTATCTGGGTCAATGCAGAACCGCTTTGGAATTGACCGCGACCCCCATCAATGTCAATATTGAGAACCTGGGTATGAGTGTGAATTCCGAATTCGATGACAAGCGTCCTTCCATTACCGCCGATGGCAAAAAAATGATATTCACTTCACGCAGACCCCGTGACAAGGATAGTCCTGTTGACACAGAAGGAGATGGGAAATACTTTGAGGATATTTATATTTCACTTTGGGACTCCGCAAAAAAAACCTGGGGCGAACCTGATTTGGTTCCGGGGTCTATTAATACTGAATTCCATGATGCAGCCTGCAGTATCTCCCCTGACGGAAAACAAATTTTTGTTTATAAGAACGATCCCCTTGAAAACAGAGGTGGTGATATCCTGATATCGAAACTAAGTTCAAACGGACGATGGGGTACGCCCAGGCCAATTGGCCGCCCTATTAATACTACTTATTACGAAGACGGAGCCTGTCTTTCCCCTGATGGCAATACGCTTTACTTCATCAGTGAACGCAATGCAAAAGGAGCCATGGGTCATAGTGATATTTATATGAGTACCCGAACAAGCAAAGGAGGGGAATGGGCTGAACCAGTCAATCTGGGACCGGAAATCAATACAGAATATGATGAAGGTGGGGTTTACATTGCTGCAGATGGTAAAACGTTGTTTTTCTGTTCCAATGGGCATAATTCCATGGGCTCTTATGATATTTTTAAAACGGTACATGAGAATGGCAAGTGGACTACTCCGGTAAATCTTGGATACCCAATTAATACGATTGCTTCTGAAAAGAGTTTCGTACTCAGTACGGATGGCAAAACGGCGTACATTACCAGCGATCGCAAAGGCGGACTTGGAGAAAGTGACATCTATAAAGTGGACCTCTCACATTATCCCATTTTGGAAAAGGATCCGGCTAAAGCTGCCGCTGCTGCAGTTACTCCGGGCTTTTCTATTTTAAAAGGTACTGTTATAAGCAATGAGGGCGCTTCAGCCTTGGCGGCAGAACTAAATATTTATGATGAGGCGGGACAGAAAGTTGGAAATACCATGTCTCATTCGGACGAGAGCGGAGATTATTTTATAACACTTCCGGGGAATAAGAAATATACGGTTAAGATTGAATTGAAAGATTACAAACCCCTTGAAGAAAGCTTTTTACTTCCGGCCTCAAAAGACGGGAATACGTATACACAGGTGAAGCACTTTCTGATGTATAAAAAATAGACTATCCTGCAACTTTAAAGGATACTGACCAAACACAGTTTTCAGTATACATTCACTTCCCTTTCGAGCGTAAGACCGAATTTCTGATTGACTGAATCCAGAATTTCCCGGGAAAGGTCATAAATTTCCCTGCCGCTGGCCTTACCATAGTTGACCAGTACCAGTGCCTGATCTCTATGCACCCCGGCATCCCCAATGGTTTTCCCTTTCCAGCCGCACATTTCAATTATCCAGCCCGCTGCAAGCTTGACTCTTCCATTATCAAGAGGATAAGCAACCATTCCCGGGTAGCGTTGTTTTAATTTCTGAAAAGTCTCACCGGAGATTTCCGGATTTTTGAAAAAGCTTCCTGCATTTCCGATTTTGGCCGGATCAGGTAATTTGCCGGTTCTGATATTTATGACGGCCTGGCTGATCGCTTTTATGTTTCGTTCTTTGACACCCATTGCATCCAGCTCTTTTTCAATAGCACCGTAACTTGTTTTAAGAAGAGGCCTTTTGCTCATACGGAATGTAACGGAAGTAATGATAAACTGGCCTTTCAGTTCCTGTTTAAAAACACTTTCCCTGTAGCCGAATTTGCATTCCGCATTTGAAAACTTTTTCAGCGTCCCCTCTTTTATATGCAAAGCTTCTAACTCGTAGAAAACATCTTTCAATTCCACTCCATAAGCTCCGATATTTTGCAATGGACCGGCCCCAACACTCCCTGGAATCAGGGACATGTTTTCAACCCCTGCATAATTGTGACTCAGACAATACATTACAAAGTCGTTCCAAACCTCGCCACTCCCTGCTTTTACATAATAATAATCCGCATCCTCCTTATCCAGGCTAATCCCTTTCAGCGTGTTTTTCAGAACCAACCCATCGTAATTTTTTGTGAATAAAAGATTACTGCCTCCACCCAAAACCAGAATCGGAGTATCTGTAAACTTTTTCTCCGACAAAACCTGTTTCACATCCTCCGTTGAATTAAATTCACAGAAATAACGGGCAGAGACGTCTATATGAAAAGTGTTGAAAGGCTTTAAGGAAATATTATCTAAGAGTATCATACTGCTCTAACCGGCCAAAATGGAGTTTGTACTTATAACCTGACAGGTCTAAAATTACAACATATTCTATTGATTCTCCATATCTTCGAAGCGTGAAAAAGGCTGTAGTATCTGTAATAAATGATTTGGTTACTGACCAGCGTGTACATAAGGTTTGCCTCACGCTGCAAAAAACGGGATATGAGGTTTTGCTTGTTGGACGGCATCAAAGAAAAAGTTTAGCGCTTGATAACAGAAGTTATACCACACATCGTATGAAACTGTTGTTTGAGAAAGGCCCCGCCTTTTACGCTGCTTTTAATGTTCGCCTGTTTTTCTACTTGTTGTTCCGGGATTGTGACCTTCTGGTATCCAATGATCTGGACACCCTTCTGCCCAATTACCTGATTTCAAAATGGAAGCATATTCCTTTGATATATGATACACATGAAATTTTCACAGAGGTCCCTGAATTGGAGCATAGCCCAATCAAAAAGAGAATATGGACCTGGATCGAAACCCGGATAGTTCCCGGGCTCCGTTATGTATTTACAGTCAACCAAAGTATAGCGCTCTGGTACAAAGACAAGTATGGAACAGAACCAACCGTTGTTCGCAATATACCACAGAAATTAATTTTAACATCTGAGAAATTAACTGCAAAATCTGAAAAGACCGCTCTAAAACCTGCCAAGACCAGGGCTGAATTGGGTCTGCCTGAGGGAAAGCAACTAATTATTCTGCAAGGTGCCGGAATTAATATTCAACGGGGTGGGGAAGAGCTGGTTGAAGCCATGAAGTACGTTGAAAATACGCTTCTGCTTGTTATTGGAAGCGGGGATGTAATCAATGTCCTGAAAGTAAAGGCAATGGAACCGGATTTGAAGGGAAAGGTGATGTTTGTCGGGAAACTTCCCTATTCAGAAATGATGGAGTATACACGCCTTGCAGATATTGGATTGACACTTGACAAGGCTGATAGTCTGAATTATCGTTTTAGCCTGCCTAATAAACTGTTTGATTATATTCAGGCAGGTACGGCTATTTTAGCCTCCCGCCTGACAGAAGTTGAAAGAATAATCAGGCACTACGACATCGGTGAATTTATTGATAACCATAATCCAAAACACATCGCTGATAAAATTAATCAGATGTTAGCCTCGGGAGAGCAACTCCTGAAATGGAAAGAAAACACTAAACTTGCAGCCCGGGAATTGACCTGGGAAAATGAAGAGATGGAATTGATGAAAGTGTATAAATTGTTTTTGTAAAAAGCTGTTCTAAAACCAAATGCAACACGTGTCGTTTAATAGTTAATAATCCACGCAAATTTCTACGCCCCACCTTCATATAATTGCTTTCGATGTTCCCTATCCTCCAAGCTATGGAGGCGTTATTGATATTTATTTTAAGGTCAAAGCTTTGCATGAGCAAGGTGCAAGGATTCATTTACATTGCTTTGAGTATGGCCGGGCAATCGCCAACCAGCTCAACGAAATCTGTGAAACAGTAAGGTATTACAAGCGCAAACAGAACGCGTTCTATCTGTTTCGTTCATTGCCCTATATTGTTCTTACCCGATCCTCTGAAGAGCTTATGGAAAATCTTCTGAAGGATGATTATCCCATTCTTTTTGAAGGGCTTCACTGCTGTTTTCATTTAAATGACAGGCGACTATCAAAGCGAAAGAAGATAGTCAGAACCCATAATATTGAACATGATTATTATGAGAATCTGGCAAAGGTTGAACCTAAAATTTTCAGAAGAATATACTTTAACAACGAGGCCAGAAAATTAAAGCGCTTTGAAACTATTCTGAACAAAGCGGAATACATTATTGCGATTTCTTCTGCAGACAGGAGTTATCTGGCATCCAGTTACAGAAACGTAACGGAGGTGCCCGCCTTTCATCCGGACGAAAAAATAGCGATCCAGACCGGGAGGGGAAATTTTGCATTATATCACGGCAATCTTGAAATCGGGGAGAATATAGAAGCTGCAATGTACCTGGTTAATCAGGTCTTTAATACAATGACCATTCCTCTGATCATAGCCGGGAAAAATCCTCCTGCTCATTTAACGGAAGCTATCAGTCGTTTTCCTCATATACAGCTCAAAGCAAATATATCTACGGAGGAAATTTACCGCATGGTTCAGGAAGCTCAGTTGAATGTGTTACCAACCTTTCAATCCACTGGAATAAAGTTAAAATTGCTTACGGCGCTTTTTAAGGGGCGGCATTGTGTTGTGAATCCTGCAATGGTTATGGGAACAGGTTTGGAAAGCCTTTGCATCATTTGCGATTCAGCGGAGGCAATGAAAAAGGAAATTATTCGTGTGTTTGAAATTCCATTTGCTGTTGAGGAGATTCAGAAAAGGGAAGAAGTCTTGCTGGAGAAATTTTCCAATGCGCTGAATGCAAAGAAAATACTGGAATTGATCAGGTAACCGGAACTGGTGCATCTATTACCTCACCATTTTCACAGCGAACCGAGCGGGAAGGAAATTTTCTAAAAATAAGAAAGTCGTGCGTTGCAATGATCACTGCCCTCCCTGTTTTGCTGATGTCGAGAAGCAATTTAATGATTCCTTCCGAAGTTTCAGGATCAAGATTACCAGTAGGCTCGTCTGCCAGAATAACTTCAGGGTCATTAAGCAGCGCACGTGCAATCGAAATCCGCTGTTGTTCTCCCCCTGAAAGTTCATGCGGCATTTTATGACCTTTGGTGGCGATTCCCACTTTATCCAATACGGACTGAATCCGGTCTGTCATTTTTTGTTTGTTTTTCCATCCGGTAGCTCTCAGTACAAACAGGAGGTTTTCGTTGACCGAACGGTCGGTAAGCAATTGAAAATCCTGAAAAACAATTCCAAGTTTTCTCCTTAAAAAGGGAATCTCTTTACTCCTGATCGCCTTTAGATTAAATCCGGCAATCGTTCCTTCCCCCTGCATAATAGGTAAATCGGCATAAAGTATTTTAAGCAGGCTGCTTTTCCCGCTGCCTGTTTTCCCCACTAAGTACACAAATTCACCTTTGTCAATGCTTAATGTAACATGGCTCAGCACGAGATTATGTAACTGGAAAACAGAAACATCGTTTAAGTGTATGAGTGTGTCAGCAGACATTATTAATAATCCAATCTTAATTAAACAAAGGTAATAAATGTGAAGTCGGTAAAGATAAATTCGCACGGCTTTGTTAAAATCAGGAGCCAATAATTTCAACATCTTTCCGTTCATAACTTATAAACCACCTATCCCTTTAACCTGCAAAGCATCCTATTTTTGAGGGTTAGTAAATTCAACTGTTTTGGGTCTGCGCATAATCATTTTAGGTATTATTTGTTCAATGGTGGTTGGGCCCATAAAGGCCCAGAAGACTTCTATCAGTGTCGGTGAGGATGCCGGTTTTGCTGTTGCCAGACAGCTCTTTGAAAATCAGAAGTTTGGTGCGGCCCGTCATTTTTTTGAACAGGTAATTTCAACGCATCCGGATCCTAACTCCCTTGTCAGGGTTGACGCAGAATTCTACAGCGCCATCTGCGCCCTTGAATTATTTAATAAAGATGCAGAATTGCTCCTGAGACATTTTATTGCCCTGCATCCGGAGAGCCCGCATACACGTAGAGCCACTTATAGTTTAGGCAAGTACAATTACCGCAAAAAAAATTACAGACAGGCTATTGAATACTTCCGGGCACTCGATGTTTACGACCTGAATGGGGAAGAGAAGGCCGAATTCTATTTCATGAGGGGCTATTGTTATTTTGAATTAAGTGAACATGCGGAACAGGAGAAGAATGCCACAGCCAATACAGAGGCTGCAAAAGCTGATTTCTTCCAGATTAAAGACAGGGATACCCGTTATACCCATCCCGCGGTTTATTATTATTCGCACATCTCCTACCAGCAAAAAAATTATGAAACAGCACTGCAGGGATTTCTGAATCTGGTCAGGGATGAAAACTTCGGCCCTGTGGTTCCCTATTACATCACCCAGATTTATTTTATCCAGAAGAAATACGAAGATGCTATACGGTTTGCCACACCTCTGCTGACAGACACACTAAATGTAAAGCGTTTGCCGGAAATTGCAAGAATCATCGGGGAATCGGATTACAAAACAGGTAAATACCCGGAGGCCATTCCTTTCCTGAAGCAATATGAAAAATCACTTTCTAAATTAAGCCGTCCGGATCAGTATGAATTGGGTTATGCTTATTACAGGGCAGCGGATTATGACAATGCTATTTCCTATTTACAGGAGGTGGTAAATGAGAAGGACTCACTGACACAGAATGCCTATTACCACCTCGCGGATTGTTACCTGAAGAAAAACAATAAACAGGGGGCCCGTACCTCTTTTGGTTTCGCCTCTAAATTGAATTTTGATTTACAGATAAAGGAGAACGCACTATTCTGTTACGCCAAATTGTGCTATGAATTATCATTTAATCCCTTCAGTGAATCCATACGTGCCTTCCAGGAATACATTAGCCTTTATCCGGGATCTCAGCGAGTAGATGAATGTAACACCTATCTCGTCAATGTGTATATGACTACCCGAAATTACAAAGAAGCGCTTCGGTCAATTTCGACGATTAAAGTTTTAAAAGAAGAAATGAAGCCGGCCTACCAGAAAATTTCCTATTACCGGGCGGTTGATTTTTTTAATAATTCGGAGATGGATTCAGCAATAAACTATTTCAACAAGTCCCTGAATTATCCGGTGGAGAAGGATATCAATGCGCTGGCCTGCTACTGGAAAGGTGAATCCTGGTATCGCAAAAAGGAATACCGAAAATCCATTGCTGACTATGAGGTGTTCAGGGAAAAGCCCGGGGCCTTCGGCATGCAGGAATACAATAACGCGAATTACAATTCCGGATATGCATTTTTTCAGTTGAAGGAATACGAGGATGCCGATCACTCCTTTCGGAAGTTTGTTAACGCCAAAAATAATGCGCAGGACAAGCTGACATTCAGGCGTATTGCAGATGCTTATATCCGCATCGGAGACTGTTATTTTATTCAACGGGCCTATTCCAGTGCAATCGAATATTATGCGGAAGCCATCCGGATGCACCTGCTCGATGTGGATTACGCACTATATCAGCGTGCCTGTTCCAGCGGTCTCCTGAAAAAAGGGGATGAAAAAATAGCCGACCTGATTCAACTGGTTACCGCTTACCCTAAATCCGTTTATTCTGCATCTGCCCGGTTCGAATTAGGTAAAGCGTATTTCCAAAAGGATGAAAATGAAGAGGCATTAAAATGGTTCGAACAGGTGGTGGATGAATATCCGAATTGCAGTTTTGTAAATCGCTCTCTGAGTCAGATCGGGCTTATCTGGTACAATAAAAAAGAGGATGAAAAGGCCTTGGTTGCTTTTGATAAGCTTATACGCAGGGATCGGAAATCAGAAGAAACAGAGGCCGTGCTGCCAATTGTCCGGAAAATATACGTTGCAAAAAATGACATTCCGGGCCTCGAAAAATATTTTAAAGAAATAGCGGCAACCCTGCCTGAAACAGCACTTGATTCGGTCTCCTACAGCATAGCCAAAAATTCCTGGATGGAAGGCGATTGCAAACAAGCGGTGATGAACTATTCCAATTATATCGCCCGTTTTCCTGACGGGCAGTTTATACAGGAGGCGCTTTTCTACAAAGCAGAATGTGATTATAAATCGGGAAATACAGACCTGGCATTAAAGGGATATACATCCCTGATTGACAAAAACAAAAATAAATTCACTGAGCAAAGCCTTGTGAATGCATCGGCAATCAATTACAAACAGTTGAATTATGCCCTTGCGCTTGAACAGTTCATCAAGCTGGAAGAATTGGCGGAGAATCCACCTAATATATTACTGGCAATTGCCGGTGAGATGCGATGTAATTATTTCCTGAAGAAACCGGAAGCGGCAATTCTGGCAGCTGATAAAATTATCCGAACAGAGAAAGTGTCTGCAGAGCTGTCGAATGAGGCTCACCTGACTACTGCACGGTGCGCCCTGGAATTAAAAAATAATGAGCTCGCTTTTTCAGAATTTCAGACCCTCCACAATCTGGCAAAAGGAGAGATAAAAGCGGAAGCGGACTACAGCATCGCATATTTATATTACCTGAAAAATGATTTCAAGCAATCAAAGGCCACTATTTTTGACCTCGTGAAAAACAGTTCCTCTTACCCGGTTTGGATGACGAAGGCGCTACTATTGTTATCAGATAATTACGTAGCCCTGAAAGATAATTTTCAGGCAAAGCACACGTTGAAAACAGTTATTGAGAGCTCTGATTTTGCAGAGCTCGTTAAATTGGCCCGCGATAAGCTGGATGCAATTATTGAATCCGAGAAAATAGTTTGCCCTCCGGTCAGTCAGACAGAGGAGCCTGGGGTGGAATTTAAACAGAATGGGGCGAAAGAGAATCAGGATTTGTTTAAAGAACCCCAGCAGCCTTTGGATAAGCAAATTAAGCCGGATGATAAGTAACGGAAAATATATACTGTTCACCTTTTGTTGTCTGCTATTGACCAGTTTAGCAAGCGCCCAGCAAAAGAAACTGGATTCCCTGAAGGATGAGGTAATTAAAGAATTCAATCCGACCATTACGGATGCGGTTAAAATAAATGATAACCCCGGTTATGCAGATACAACAACACGTATCCCTGCCCAGCTCTATTCCATTTCGCCAAAGCCTATGCCTACTGTATTTGATGTGATCCCTATTAAGCCTGCAAGAATGCAGGGGGAGCCGCTTACGCAGTTATACAATGCCTTTGTCAAACTGGGAATCGGAAATGCCGGGTTTGAGAACCCTGGGCTTTTTAATAATGCGGTATTAAACGGAGAATTGTTTTATAACAGTTTGCGTTCGAAGGATTACACCTGGGGTACGCATTATAATTTTCTTAACTCCCCCTCCGAAATTCCGGGTTATGGCAACAGCAGTTACAGTGACAATGATTTTAATCTTTACGGGAAAAGATTCTATTCCACGGAAACCTTATCCGCCAATTTGGATATTTCCCGCAACGTAATGCATTATTACGGATACGATATGATACCGGCAACTTTAAGTGAGGAACAGATCCGGCAGCGTTTCTTGTACATCAGCCCTGCATTGAGATTTTGCAGTCATTACAAGGACAGCACCCGCTTCAATTACGATGGGGGCTTTAAGTATTATAATCTTCAGGACCTCTGGAAGGTTAATGAGAATTCATTTAAAGCAGATGTCAATATGCAAGGGTACTATGAAAAGCAATTGATTACCGGTTATGCTTCTGTAGATTATTACAATACACGTAATAGCGTGGATACGGTCACCCACACCATTGTACATGTTTTCCCTTCTATCGCCTTCAAAACAGAAAAATGGAAATTGAACATTGGGGTGGACGTAGTCTGTGATTTTTCCCAGGTGACAACACCCAACTATTATCCGACCATAAATTTCAATTACAATGTAATAGGGAACATGCTTATTCCTTATGCCGGTGTAGATGGAGGATATGATGTTAACAGCTATAAGTCTCTGAGTGATGTAAATCCTTTTATTTCGCAATCGGCTGTTTTAATGAATTCTGACAGGCATGAAGGCTATCTGGGTTTGAGAGGTACGGTTGATTCCAAAACCTCCTATAATATAAAAGCAACCTATTCAATCATAGATAACATGCCCTTCTTTGTACAGGATACTTCCGGGACTGCGCTTCAAAAGCAATTGAACAAATTCGCGCTGGTTTATGATAATGTGACCTATCTTAATCTTCATGGTGAAATAGGCTATCAGGAAACAGAAAAATTACTTTTGCTGGGTAAACTGGATTACAATCATTACCAGATGAGCAATGAGCTAAGACCCTGGTATAAACCGGAAGTAGAAGTGACCCTATCCGCACATTATAATCTTAGGGATAAATTCGTGATTAAGGGGGACCTGTTTTTTCTTGGAAAACAACTAGCTAAAACGTATGTTATTAACGATCAGGCAGTTCCAAAAGTTGAAATTGTTCCAAAAGAATTGAACGGGGTTACAGACGTTAACCTCGGACTGGAATACAAGTACAGAAAGCTGATGTCTTTTTTCCTGAACTTCAATAATATAGCAGGTTTCCGCTATCAACGCTGGAATAATTATCCGACTCAGGGCTTCTTTTTTATGGCTGGAACGGCCATTACTTTCTGATATTTTTTCTTTCAGAAAATGTTAATAAAATCTCATGCTTTTTCAGGCTTAAAATGGGTCACAACTCATTAATAATGAGTATATTTAAGTTTGCTTTTTAACGATTAAATTTTTACTGAATTATGGAAGAAATAGTGAGAGAAACAGCATCGGCAGATTACGGCGCAGATAGCATACAGGTATTGGAAGGTTTAGAGGCTGTTCGTAAGCGCCCTGCCATGTATATTGGGGATATTGGTTTTAAAGGCCTTCACCACCTGGTTTATGAGGTTGTGGACAATTCCATTGATGAGGCATTGGCCGGACATTGTAAAAACATCAATGTTTTTATTAATGAAGACAATTCCATTACGGTAAAGGATGATGGGCGGGGCATTCCGACTGATATGCATGCCAAGGAGAAAAAGTCGGCGCTTGAAGTGGTGATGACTGTCCTTCATGCTGGAGGTAAATTTGATAAAGACAGCTACAAAGTATCGGGTGGTTTACATGGTGTTGGCGTTTCATGTGTGAATGCGCTTTCTATTCATTTAAAGGCAGAAGTACACAGGGGAGGGAAAATATTCGTACAGGAATATTCTATTGGCAAGCCTCTTTATCCTGTGAAGGAAGTGGGAGAGACCACGGAGCGGGGTACCATCATTACGTTCAAGCCCGATTTATCCATTTTTATTGTACATGAGTATAATTATGAAACGATTGCCACACGGATGCGGGAATTGGCGTTTCTGAATAAGCGCGTAAGAATAAACCTGACGGATAAACGCAGCAAAGATTCAGAAGGAAATTATTCTACCGAAGCCTTTTATTCTGAGGGCGGATTGCGGGAATTTGCACTTTATCTGGACGCCACAAGGGAAAAACTGATTCCCGAAGTGATTTATATGGAAAGCGATAAGGGCATGCCGGTTGAAGTGGCCATGATGTACAATACTTCCTATACCGAAAACATTCATAGTTATGTAAATAATATTAATACACATGAAGGCGGAACTCACCTGGCAGGTTTTCGCAGAGGTTTGACGCGTACCTTGAAATCCTATGCAGATAAGGCGGGATTGCTGAAGAATCTTAAAATGGAGATCAGCGGAGACGATTTCAGAGAGGGACTGACTGCTGTTATTTCGGTCAAAGTTCAGGAGCCTCAGTTTGAAGGACAAACAAAGACCAAATTAGGAAATAATGAGGTGATGGGTTTTGTAGATACGGCTGTAAGCGAAATGCTGACCAATTACCTCGAGGAAAATCCCAAACAAGCCAAATTAATTGTGGATAAGGTAATACTTGCTGCAACTGCGCGCCATGCAGCCCGTAAGGCCAGGGAAATGGTGCAAAGAAAAAGTGTTCTCACAGGCACAGGCTTGCCGGGGAAGCTGGCAGATTGTGCCAATAATGACCCTGCTGCAAGTGAATTGTTTCTTGTGGAAGGAGATTCTGCAGGAGGAACAGCTAAACAGGGTCGCGACCGTAATTTTCAGGCTATCCTGCCCTTGCGTGGTAAAATTCTGAATGTGGAGAAAGCGATGGAGTACAGAATATATGAGAACGAAGAAATCCGGAATATGTTTACCGCTCTGGGTGTAACCCGCGGGACTCCGGAGGATGACAGGGCTTTGAACATTGAAAAATTGCGTTACCATAAAGTAATCATTATGTGTGATGCCGATGTGGACGGAAGTCACATCACGACACTGATTATGACTTTCTTTTTCAGGTACATGAAAGAACTGGTTGAGAAAGGGTATATCTACATTGCTACCCCTCCTCTTTATCTGGTTAAAAAGGGTAATAACCAGCGTTATTGCTGGAATGAGGATCAGCGGGATCTGGCCATACGTGAAATTGGCGGTGAGGGTAAGGAAAGTACTGTAAACGTGCAACGTTATAAAGGTCTGGGAGAAATGAATGCCGAACAATTGTGGAGCACTACCCTGAATCCCAATAACAGAACGTTACGTCAGGTTACGATTGACAGTGCAGCGGAAGCCGACAGAGTGTTTTCCATGCTGATGGGCGATGAAGTTCCTCCCCGCAGAGAGTTTATTGAGAAGAATGCGAAGTATGCGAAGATTGACGCATGATGCTTAGTAATGTAAATCATGTCAGAATTACGTACCCAATTTGTTGACGTTGTTTTACCGCTTTCGCTTCCTAATTTGTATACCTACAGGGTACCTGTTGAGCTGAATGAAAGTATAAAAATTGGTCAGCGGGTAGTTGTGCAGTTTGGAAAGAACAAGCTGTACACTGCATTGATCCGGAAAATTCATGCCGCCGCTCCTCTGCAGTATGAAGCGAAATACCTGTATGCACTTCTTGATCATTCGCCAATCGTGAATGAGTTTCAGTTCAGTTTGTGGGAATGGATGGCGTCCTATTATATGTGTACGATCGGCGATTGCATGAATGCCGCCTTTCCTTCCGGCCTGAAGCTTTCAAGCGAAACCAAAATAAGCATCCACTCCGATTTCCTGAGTCCGGGAGAAAATGGACCTGTCCTGAATTATCAGGAATTGAACGACAAAGAATTTCTGATCGTGGAGGCGCTGGAATTGAAAACTGTACTTACCCTGAGCGAAGCGGAAGAAATACTGGAACAAAAAGCAGTTTACCCGGTGATCAAGCAGCTGTTGGAGAAAAAAATCATAGAAGTTCAGGAAGAGCTAATAGAGCGGTACAGGCCTAAAATGCAGGATTTTGTCCGGATGAACCCGGAGCTGAGGGATGAACTGAAACTGAAAGGGGTTCTGGATGTTCTGGAGAAGAAGGCTGGAAAACAACTGGATGTGCTGATGGCCTACCTTCATTTAAGCGGATTTGCTGAAAAAAGTAAAACAATTGATTGGATAAAGAAATCTGAATTATTAACTCATGCTAAAGCTGATGCTGGCACCATTCTGGCTTTGGCAAAAAAAACGGTGTTGGAAATAAAGAATCTGGAAACCGGAAGGCTGCCGGATGACCGGACAGGAAACCCTGTATATAAGAAATTAAATGAAGTTCAGCAGTCCGCATTTGACCAAATCAACAATTTGTTTGCCACCCGGGATGTAGTTTTGCTTCATGGCGTTACCTCCAGTGGTAAAACGGAAGTCTATATTAAACACATGGAAGAAGCCCTGAAAAGGGGACAGCAGGTTTTATATCTTTTGCCGGAAATTGCTTTAACTGCACAGATTATTAATCGCCTTCAGCGTGTTTTTAAAAATCAGGTTGGGGTTTATCATTCTAAATTTAACGAAAATGAACGGGTAGAGATCTGGAACAAGGTATTGGGTGGGGCCTCCTCCTCCTATACTATCATCCTCGGAGCGCGCTCCTCTTTGTTTCTTCCGTTTTCAAACCTTGGACTTATAATAGTGGATGAGGAGCATGATACTTCCTACAAACAGTATAATCCCGCTCCCCGTTATAATGCAAGAGACAGCGCCATTTTTCTCGCAAAAGTTCATGGGGCTAAGGTGATTTTGGGTTCTGCAACCCCTTCCATAGAAAGTTTTTTTAATGCCAAAACCGGCAAGTATGGTCTTGTCGAAATGCTGCAACGCTATGGGGGAGTCATGATGCCTGAGATAGCTATAGTTGATATTAAGGAAGCGGGGAAAAGAAAACTGATGAAGTCGCATTTTTCTCCTCAGTTAATCGAGGGAATTGAACTGGCACTCAGCCATAAGGAACAAGTCATTCTATTTCAAAACCGCAGGGGTTTTTCCCCCCTTGTTGAGTGCACATCCTGTGCATGGACACCTCACTGTAAAAACTGCGATGTTTCGCTGACCTATCACAAAGCAGGAGGTCAGTTGAGATGTCATTATTGCGGTTATTCTATATCCATGCCCGTGAAATGCGGGGCCTGCGGGGATACAAACCTGAAAACAAAAGGATTTGGTACAGAAAAGATTGAAGAGGAGCTGAGTATTTTTTTTCCCGCCGCCCGTATTGCCCGTATGGACCTCGATACGACCAGAAAAAAACATGCGCACAGTCAGCTGATTTCTGATTTTGAAGAACAGAAAACGGATATATTAGTAGGTACTCAAATGGTTACCAAAGGCCTTGATTTTGACAAAGTGGCTTTGGTGGGTATTTTGAATGCTGACAGCAGTTTGAACTTTCCGGACTTCCGGTCTTTTGAACGCAGTTATCAGTTAATGGCCCAGGTAGCAGGTCGTGCCGGCAGGAAGAACAAAAGGGGAAAAGTAATTATTCAGACCTATAACCCGGGCCATCGGATTATTGAAAATGTGATCCATTCCGATTATTCAGCCATGTATGTTTCCCAGTTGAAGGAGCGTTCAGCCTTTCAATATCCACCCTATTACCGTCTGATTGAACTGACACTTAAACAAAGAGACATAGACCTGCTTAACGAGGGAGCGGGGTTTCTGGCACAACGGTTAAAGGGGCAAATTGAGGGTAAGGTTCTTGGGCCGGAGTTTCCTTTGGTTGCAAGAATTAGAAATGAATTCCTTAAAGTAATTCTGATTAAAGTTGCAAGGGAAGTTTCGATCCCAGGGGTTAAGAATATAATTCAGGAAGCGCTGCTTGATTTTAAATCCCAGGCTTTGTTCAGGCAAATAAAAGTGAATATGGATGTAGATCCTCTTTAAAAATAGTTGCAGATACACTTTGAGAATGAATTCAGAAAACATTATAAAAGCATTAAAGCTCACGGGCAAATTAATGGAATTGCACAGCGAAAATCCATTTAAGATTAAATCCCTGAACAATGCCGTTTTTAAATTGGATAAGACCAATGTGGATCTTGGCTCGGCGACACTTCAGGAGTTGGAAAAGATGGAGGGTATTGGAAAAGGAATTGCAGGAAAAATAGATGAACTGCAAAGGACAGGTGAATTACAGGAATTGAATGCGCTGTGCGCAAAAACTCCGGCAGGAGTGATCGGACTGTTTGAAATCCGTGGACTTGGTCCAAAGAAAATCTGGCAGTTATGGAAGGAGCTGAATGTGGAGTCAATGGGAGAGTTGCTGTATGCCTGCTATGAAAACCGCTTGGTTACCCTGAAAGGCTTTGGTGCAAAAACCCAGGAGGCAGTTAAGAAAGCAATTGAATTCACGCAGAAAAGTACCGGGAAGTTTCATTATGCAAAAGTGGAAAAATACGCCTTTGCACTGGTCGGGCTGCTGAAGAAAATACTGAATACAGATAAGGTTTCATTAACGGGCCCCGTCAGGAGAAAATGTGAAATTCTGGAGCAAATTGATATTTTGGTTGTTTCTGAAAGTATTCCCGCTTTGCCCGAAATTCAGGATGCACCGGACATTCGTGTAAATATTATTAATTGTCCGGACCTTAATTTTTATTCCATGCTTTTTGAAACTACAGCCAGCGCAGAACATCTGATTCAGATAAATTATAAACCTTCCGGAGCGACGGTTCAGATTCAGCCTGCCTTGTCGGAAGAAAACATATATGCTTCCTTGGAAATGCAATACATTGAACCGGAGTTAAGGGAAGGTCTGAACGAAGTTGACCTCGCTCTGTCAAACGGTTTGCCCCGATTAATTGAATTCAGTGATTTAAAAGGAATTCTTCACAATCATACAACATGGAGCGATGGTTCAGATACATTAAAGGAAATGGCAGTACATTGCAAGGAGCTTGGATACCAATACCTTGGTATTTGCGACCATTCCCAGTCAGCTTTTTACGCGAATGGGTTGAAACCGGATCGGGTAGCGGAGCAACAAAAAGAAATAGAGGAATTAAATAAGCAAATGATCCCTTTCCGGATTTTCAAAGGAATTGAGTCAGATATACTGAATGACGGATCACTGGATTACAAAGAGGAAATTTTGAAGACATTTGATTTTATAGTTGCGTCTGTTCATTCCAATTTAAAAATGGATCAGGAGAAAGCTACCTTGCGGCTGATCAGAGCAATTGAAAATCCCTATACCACTATTCTTGGCCATCCAACGGGGCGTTTGCTTTTATCCAGAGAGGGCTATCCGATTGATCATCAAAAAGTGATTGATGCCTGTGCCGCAAATGGCGTCGTAATTGAATTAAATGCACATCCATACAGGCTTGATATGGACTGGCGATGGTTATATTATTGTCAGAGTAAGGGCGTCCGGATTTCCATCAACCCGGATGCGCACAGTAAACAGGGTTACCATGATATGTATTATGGTGTTTGTGCTGCCCGCAAAGGTATGCTGACCAAAGAAATGTGCTTAAATTCGCTTTCCTGTGAGGAAATAAAAAACTTTTTTAATTTAAGAAAAATTGGCCCTTCTTGACTCCATAGCTTCCTGGTGGATGCGAAAACGAATGCATCAGATTGAGTTGTTCATGAAGTATCCTCATGATGTACAGGAGGAATGGTTCAAGAGATTAATTGAGCGGGGAAAGGATACGCAATGGGGAAAGAAATACGACTATGCTGCTATTGAAAACTATACCCAATTCAACAATCAGGTTCCTTTGCAGGATTATGAAACCCTGAAACCCCACATTGAAAAAACCCGGAAAGGGGAACAGAATATTTTATGGCCGGGAGAAGTCCGCTGGTTTGCAAAATCATCCGGGACAACTGCTGATAAAAGTAAATTTATTCCGGTTACAGCGGAATCCCTGGAAGAGTGCCACTATAACGGAGGCCGGGATATGCTGGCAATTCATTGTTCCAATCATCCGGACACCCAATTATTTACCGGTAAGAATTTGGGTCTTTCAGGGTCTTATAAGGCAGATCATTACTTTGACCATACCTCTTATAATGGCGATCTTTCTGCCATTATGATTCAGAATCTCCCGCTCTGGGCCGAATTTCTCATGGCTACCGACTTGTCTGTTGCCCTGATAGATGAATGGGAGGAAAAGCTGGAGAAAATTGCCCGGGCAACAATGAATGAGAATGTGACGAGTATTGCAGGAGTCCCCTCCTGGCTGCTTGTTTTAATGAAACGGGTGCTGGAGATTAAAAAAGAAAAATACATAGAAGATGTCTGGCCAAATCTGGAAGTTTTTTTTCACGGAGGAGTAAATTTCACACCCTATAGGGATCAGTTTAAGCAATTGTTCAACAAGCGGCCTGTGGGTTTTATTGAGTTGTACAATGCGTCCGAGGGTTTTTTTGGAATTCAGGATCAGACCGGTTCAGATGAGTTGCTGCTCATGCTGGATTATGGAATTTATTATGAATTTATTCCCATGGATCAATGGGGTAAAAATGAAACTGTCCTGCCTTTGTCAGAAGTCAAAAAAGATAAAAATTATGCCATTGTTATTTCTACCAATGCGGGACTGTGGAGGTATAAACTCGGAGATACGATTAAATTTACATCGCTGAATCCATACCGGTTTAAAATTACCGGCCGGACGAAACATTTTATTAATGCTTTTGGGGAAGAATTGATTATTGATAATGCGGAGAATGCGCTTAAGGTTGCCTGTGAAAAAACAGGGACGATTATAAGGGAATACACGGCAGCTCCCGCTTACATGAATGAAGCAGGCAGTGGCAGGCATGAATGGCTGATAGAATTTGATCAGGCACCGGAAAATATTGATTACTTTGGAGAAGTGCTGGACAATGCATTGAAGTCATTGAACTCAGATTACGAGGCTAAACGATATAAAAATTTTATTTTGAAGACACCCCTCATTCATATTCTTCCGCAGGGATTATTTTACCAATGGATGAAACAACGGGATAAACTGGGGGCCCAAAATAAAGTTCCCCGATTATCCAATGACAGACAATACATTGACGAACTTTTGAAACTGACGCATGCAAAACTATCCTAAGAAGTATTTATTTTTCTTTGCTGCGCTTCTCCTGGTTCTGTTTGCATTCAGACATTCAGATCTGATTTTGGTAAAGTCGCTGGCCGTTAAAGCAGAAAAGGTTACGACAGATAATCTGTCAAATATTTATCTGATCAATAATGATGTGCTCCAGAAATACGATCCTCAGGGAAATTTGATGAAAACATACAGTAACAAGACCTTTGGGAGAATTAATACCGTAGATGCAAGTAATCCATTGCGGATTATTCTATTTTACCGGAGCTTTCTGCAGGTTGTTTTTTTAGACAACACACTGGCTCAGAACGGGGATCCTGTCTCTGTTGAGAGCCTTGGCTACCCATTGGCCCAATTTGTTTGTTCTTCCCACGATAACGGGATGTGGATTTACGATGAGCAAAATTTTGAACTTATCCGTTTCGATCAATACCTGCAACTAAGCAATCAAACAGGTAACCTGGCGCAGATTCTAGGTATGGACCTGAAGCCGCAGTCACTGATTGAGTATGATAATCGCTTGTATTTAAATAATCCTTCCAGCGGGATTTTAGTATTTGATATTTTTGGAACCTATTATAACACGATTCCCATCAAAGGCATAAGGGATTTTCAATTCAAAGAAGATGCGTTGCTCTATTACTTAAATGGAAGGCTGAATAGTTTTAATACAAAGACACTGGAGCAGACATTCACGCTGTTGCCTGATTCTGCTGCTATTTCTATAAGGGTGGCAAATGAGAAATTGTATTCTTTGGGTAAAGAAGCACTGGGAATTTATACGTTTACTCAGCCAGTAAAATAACTTTATTGTCCAGCATTTCAACCACACCTCCGTTAATTTTAAAGTTCTCCGTATTGTTGGCAGCATCCACTACTTTAACCGTGCCTTTTTTTAGTGACGCAATTAACGGTGCATGACGATTCAGGATGCCAAATGAACCATCCAGTCCGGGCAGTTTAATAGATTTAACCTCGGCGCTGAAGAGTGTTTTATCAGGAGTAATAATTTCTAAATACATATTCAGCGCGTTTCTGTTATTTTTATATCGCGTTTCTAGCGGGTTTCTGCAAGCATTTTCTTTCCATTCGCAATGGCTTCCTGCAGGTTGCCAACCAGGTTAAACGCGGCCTCGGGATATTCATCTACTTCCCCGTCCATAATTGTATTAAAATCCTTGATCGTATCTTCAATCGGGACGAAAACACCTTTCAATCCGGTAAATTGTTCTGCCACGTGAAACGGCTGGGACAGAAAGCGCTGAACTCTGCGTGCCCTGTGTACAATTAATTTATCCTCTTCGGAAAGTTCATCCATCCCAAGTATGGCAATGATATCCTGAAGTTCCTTATAACGTTGCAGGATCTGCTTGACACGTTGAGCAGTATTGTAATGTGCATCACCCAGGATAACCGGGGATAAAATACGGGAAGTCGAATCCAGCGGGTCAACTGCGGGATAGATACCTAACTCAGCAATTTTACGGCTCAGTACGGTGGTTGCATCCAGGTGGGCAAATGTAGTTGCAGGGGCCGGATCTGTAAGGTCATCTGCCGGAACATATACAGCCTGTACGGAAGTAATGGAGCCACGTTTAGTAGAAGTGATCCGCTCCTGCATGGCACCCATTTCGGTAGCCAATGTTGGCTGATAACCCACTGCAGACGGCATACGGCCCAATAGGGCGGATACTTCAGATCCTGCCTGTGTAAAGCGGAATATATTGTCAATGAAGAAAAGGATATCACGGCCTCCGCTCGTTTTATCTTCCGGATCACCATCCCGGAAATATTCAGCTACAGATAATCCGGAAAGCGCTACTCTTGCCCTTGCTCCCGGAGGTTCATTCATTTGTCCAAAAACCAGCGTGGCCTGGGATTTTGCAAGTTCTGTCTTATTTACCTTGCTCAGGTCCCATCCGCCTTTCTCCATAGAATGTTTAAACTCATCCCCATATTTTATAACACCTGATTCGATCATTTCACGTAAAAGGTCATTTCCTTCCCTTGTCCGTTCGCCTACACCTGCAAATACGGATAACCCTGCATAACCTTTAGCAATATTATTGATCAACTCCATGATCAACACCGTTTTCCCAACACCAGCACCTCCAAACAATCCTATTTTTCCTCCCTTTGCATAGGGTTCAAGCAAATCAATTACTTTAATGCCGGTAAACAAGACTTCCGTTGAAGTTGAAAGATCTTCATACTTTGGGGGAGAGCGGTGAATAGAGTACCCTTTGGATTTATCTACCTGACCAATTCCATCGATCGCATCACCGACCACATTGAAAAGCCGTCCCTTAATCTGATCGCCTATTGGCATCTTGATCGTAGTACCCATGGCCAGAACTTCAGTCCCCCTGCTCAAACCATCTGTTGAATCCATTGCAATTGCCCGAATGGTATCCTCTCCGACATGCTTCTGACATTCCAGAATTAAGGTTGTTCCATCTGCCCGTTTTACCTCAAGCGCATCAAGAATATTAGGGAGTTTGGAGCCTTTCTGATCAAAGCTGACATCAATTACCGGTCCGATAATCTGGGTGATCTTACCTGTTAAAGCAGACATATATAAGTTTGTATTAATTTTCGCCCGCAAAGGTAGGTTTTTTTGAATTACCAATGATTCAATGTTGATAAAAAGTAATTAACTGAATATACACTTAGGTTGTATATTTGCCCCGCAGATGAAAGTATATACTGATATTGCGCAGTTTAAGGGAGTAAAATTCCCGGTGGTGACATCCGGAACATTTGATGGGGTGCATCTGGGGCATCAGAAAATTATTCAGCGTTTAAGGGAAATTGCTGAAGAATCGCAGGGAGAAACAGTTATATTGACTTTTTATCCTCATCCGCGAATGGTTCTTTTTCCTGAAGACAATGACCTTAAACTACTTAATACCCAGGAAGAAAAGATAGCTCTTTTGGAGAAACAGGGGGTGGATCATCTTATTATTTATCCCTTTACAAAAAAATTTTCCAGGGTATCATCTGTCAATTTTATCCGGGATATTCTGGTAAATAAAATAGGAACCAGAAAGCTTGTTATTGGCTACAATCATCATTTTGGCAGAAACAGGGAGGGTTCTTTTGAGCACCTGAAAACCTCCGGTCCCGTTCATGGATTTGAGGTGGAGGAAATTCCGGCTCAGGATATAGAGACAATTGAAATCAGTTCCACACAAATCAGGAATGCATTGCTGGCAGGCAGGGTAAAGCACGCCAATGCCTTTCTGGGTTATCCCTATATGCTGACTGGAAAGGTGGTAAAAGGCAGGCAAATTGGCCGAAGCTTAGGTTATCCTACAGCGAACATTGTATTGGAAGATAAATACAAACTTGTTCCTTCCAATGGCATTTATGTTACCGAGGTTTCGTATGGGAACGATCGTTATAAAGGAATGATGAGCATTGGATTGAATCCTACGGTAAATGGCACAGAACGTACAATAGAGGTTAATATCCTGGACTTTGATAAGGATATTTACGGTGAAAAACTTGAAATCAGGATGGTAGATAAGATCCGGGACGAAGTAAAGTTTGGCAGTCTGGAGGAACTTAAACAAAAGATGCATGCTGACAAAGAACATACCTTACTAACTTTTGCTAAACTAAACGCTTGAGAAAAGGCAGGCCCACCGGATATTTGATTCTTTGGTTTTCGTTCGCCCTGTTTTTAAATCAGGCCAGGGCTCAGCAATTGGATTCACTGACACTCGATACCATGCGTGCTGTCACAAGTTTGCAGGAAGCAATGAAGAGGCCGGATAAAGTGATCAAGTTGGTTTTAAGAAGGCAAAAATTCAAAGCGGTTCCGCCGGAGATTTTTTTGTTTAAAAACCTGCAATACCTTGATTTAGGAAAAAAC
>JABDEY010000026.1:0-196 GCA_013286805.1 Bacteroidota bacterium
CCAAGGCTAATCCTATCTTGTATCAGCAGCTGCTTACAAAGTTCCAGAACCCGGTTAACCAGCAGATCAACTGGGACGGCATGTACAATACGAATTTTAATGATTTGCATACCGTTACCAATGTGGATGGAGTTGCAGGCAAGACATTTACAGGAAATCTTTCTGAGTATATACTGGAAGACAGAAGGCAGGATGT
>JABDEY010000026.1:277-27046 GCA_013286805.1 Bacteroidota bacterium
CAGAATTATGGGTTCAGCAGTATTTATAATACGGAATGTAAAAACGGACTGTTTTTCACAGGTGGAGTGAATGGTGCTGCTTCCTTTACCCGGTATTACAGCGTCATCAATGATTTGTTGGGCGGGGATTATTACCTGGATATAAACACCTTTGTAAACAACCAGACAACAGTGAACCCATTGGCGAATCAGAATAATATAGCAGATCCGAACAAGCTCTTGAAGGTTGGGGATGTGGTTTACGATGATTATAATATTAACGTGAACCGGGAAGAAGCCTGGGGTCAGGCAGAAAAATCATTTGAAAAAGCAGATATTTTCCTGAGCGGTACAGTAAACAATACAAGCTTTATGCGTGTTGGGAATATGGTTAGCGGTCTTTTTCCGACATCCGGAGGAGACAGTAAAACACTTGAATTTATGAATTATGGAATAAAAGGTGGAATAACGTATAAACTGGATAAGCACAATTACCTTACGCTCAACGCAGCTTACATGACCAAACCCCCGCTTCCAAACTATTCCTTTGAATCCGCTTCAACGCGTAATGATATTGTGCCAAATCTGGGAAGTAATCAGGTTATGACCGGTGACCTTACTTATCAGGTTCGCTACGGTTGGTTAAGGGGAAGGGTCAGTTATTATTACAGCGTTATTAACAACCAGGTTTGGGAGCGTTCCTATTGGGATGATGTGCTTGCTACTTATGTTAATTATACTATGACCAATCTGGATCAGGTCAATCAAGGGGTGGAGATTGGGCTGGAGGCAACAATTGCCAGACACTGGGCGATAACAGGTACGTTGTCAGATGGAACTTATCTGTACTCAAACCGTCCGGATGCCACAATTACTGCTGATAATACGGCTCAGGTTCTGGCCCAGGACAGAGTGATTTATATTCAGAATTACCATGTCGGAGGTACCCCTGAAACAGCGGGTACCATTGGCCTAAGATACAGTGCTGATAATTACAAATGGTATGCAGGGATTTACCTGAATTATTTCGCCAATAATTATGTAACTATTGACCCGGACCGCAGAGCAGCCGAGAACCTGACTACATTTATTGCTGCTGATCCGGAAGTTAGTCATGTACTTAATCAGGAATTACTGCCGGATGCCTATACCTTAAATTTCAGGGCAGGTGATAGATTTAAGCTGAAGAACGGCCATACATTGGGTGTTAATCTGATGCTGAACAACCTGACGAATAATGAATTTAAAGTGGCAGGATACGAGCAGTTACGTTACGTTACAAGTAATGTATATGAATTTCCAAACAAGTATGCATATTCCATGGGTCTTACTTTTATGGTATCCTTATCCTATTTGTTTAACTAACGAAACAAAAAACAAAACAGCGTGAATAACCGCAAAACATTATTATTAACTTTTCTTTTTTCGGTTGCTGTCATTCTGGCTCTGATAACAGGCTGTAACAAAACACCAGATTCTCCTCCAATAAAAACAAAACCTACCTTCGGATTTATTACCATTTCTCAGTTGAGGAAAATGTACGCCGACTCGGCCAGTGCAGGAAAGACAAGTGTATTTTTCAACCAGGATATTTCTCTCAGGTGTGTGGTAACGATGGATGAGTCCTCCGGCAATATTTATAAGGCCGTATATGTACGGGATTATTCCGGTACTCAATCTACCGTCACGGCTTCTCTGCCTTATGGTGCCATTATGTTAAAACTTATAAAGTCGGGTGGGCTTCATCAGGGGGATTCCATAAGGCTTAATTTAAACGGTTCCAGATTGGATTTAGGTCCGATTAGCAGTGCCGGTCAATTTGGTACAAGTTTTTTAGAGATTGATTCAGTCAATGTGACTACACAGGTTGTGAAGTTGCAAACCGGACTGAATCCGGCCCCAATCTATTTAGCCCTTCCGGCTAACGGGACACTGATAGCTGCGTTTAATAATACCTATACCCTTAACAACCAGTATACGTATGTATATGATGCACAACTGGTTTACCTGAACTCTGTTGAATTTATGCCTCTTGCCTATATAGCAAGTCATGGACTGGTAGATACTGGAAGTACCGTATTTATGGGTTACCCTTTTCAGGGAGGGACGACACCTGGAACCACCTTCAATTTAAGGGATTGCGCCAGTGCCAATGACACAATTCCCGTATATACAAGTGAATATGCCAATTTCGCCGGAGCTACAGTTCCAGGTAAAAGCGGCTCGGCATTCGCAATTATATCAGTATATAAGGGTATGCAACTGACACTTCGCTCCTACAATCTTACAAATCCTTATATTAAATGAGCAGAATGAAATTGTTTTTAGGACTGATGGTGGCAGCGATGAGTTTAGGCTTGTTTTTTGCGTGTAGAAAAACATACCCTACTCCTGTTAAAGTAGTAATCGGAAATTCCGGAAGTATTACGATCGCAGGGTTGCGTGCCCTGCAGATTGGCTACCTGGGGGCTGCACCTTTTGTGAAGAAATTCACTACTGATCTGAACCTATACGGTGTTGTGACCATGGATGAGTCATCCGGGAATATTTATAAGCAGGTTTACCTGAGAGATTATTCAGGAACCAAAATATCCTCTACGGTTTCCCTCCCCTATGGGGCAATCGTTTTAAAACTGATTAACCCCGGAGGTCTGTTTTTTGGAGATTCTATCCGTCTGGACCTGAAAGGCTGCTCGCTTGATATTCCGCTTTCAGGAGGATACCTGCAGGTGGATTCTGTTAATGTGGGGACAATGGTTGTCAAGATAAAGACCGGCCTTAATCCGCTCCCTCTGCCTGCGACTATTAAGAATATAAATACACCTTATTACCCTTATCTTCCCTCCTACACAAATACCCAGTATCCGTATGACGGGCAATTGATTAAATTAAGTAACGTCGAATTTGCCCCTGCAGATACAGGTGCCGGGAAATATTACGGGGTTTTGAACCCTGTGGTCATTAACACCAATTTCCCTGTACAGGACTGCAATGGAAATTCTGTCATTGCATTTACCAGCGGATATGCAAATTATGCTGCTCCCTATGCAGGAGCTCCCGGTGCTATAACCATTCCCGGAAAAAGTGGCACAATGGTGGCTATTTCTTCTTTTTACGGATCATCTACGGCACCATCTATGGAATTATCTTTGCATTCTTATGCTGAAATTAATCTTACCAATAGTTACTGCGGTGGTGGAGTAAGGGATAGTCTGAAAATTATGTTTGATTCTACAGGCCTTCAAAACAATAAACCTGTAAATGAGTATAACTGGTATAATATTGTGCAGGTTGGTAATGTTAGCTGGGTTGGCTTGATTCATGGAAGTCAGAGTTTCCCCTCAGCTTCCACCTATGGGTCAACTGATGCGCGGAATGTGATGTGGTTAATAACCCCTCCCATTTTATATGACAGCCCTAAAACACTAAGTTTTATGGCAACCACTTATTATAACTCAGCTAACGTAAAGCAATTGGATGTTTTTATTTCAACTAATTTCAATAACACCACGGTCAACGTGAATCAGGCAAACTGGCAAAACATGGATTCTTTATTCCCCCTTATACCAAATCTTGCCAATGGGTATGCGTTTAAGCCTTGCAGCAATGCTCCTGTGCCACTCAGCACTTTTTTACCCGCTAATTATACTGGTACTTTTAGTATTGGTTTCAGGTATCAGGGTACTATAAGTGATCCGGATTCTACAGCTACATTTGGTATAGACAATGTAATAATTCATTAAAAATTGTATATTTGCACCTGAAAATTAAATTAAAAAAATCAAGAAGAAAAATGAAAACAAGACTACTTACCACTATCGGGATAACTGCTTTAGCTTTAAGCATGCACTCCCAGACAATTGTTTTTTCCAGTAATTTTGCAAATTGGGCAGGAAATCCATCCCTCCCAACCGACTGGATGGCTGCACCGGCAACAACTATAAGGTCTTCCGTAGTTACTAAAGATTCTACAACAAATGGCTTGCCACTTGTTAAGAAGCGATACGTGGTTAATCTAAATGACACGAACCAGTCGAAATATTTGAGTTTTGCATCTATACCATTTAAGGTTGATTCGGGAATGGCCTATACGGTTACTTATTCCTACCGTGGTAAAGGTTCTGTGCGCGCAGGTCTTTATACAGGCTTCAAGAATATCGCAAAAGATACTGCACTTGGTTTCGGTACAACGTACTCTGGAACTGAGAGCTCCAACTCCGGAAGTAAATGGTACCGTGTTTCACAAAGTATTTTAGCGGACACCACCACTTCAATGGCACAGTGTATTTTGTCCGTTGAAAAAGAGGCCACCGCCACCAAAAACATTCCTCCGGCTATTACTGGTATTGAAATAGACAGTGTTGTAGTGACACAATGGACCCCACAGATTATTGATCTTTATCATGTTCAATATAATACGGTCTCCCCTTATACTTCACCTTTTTATGGGAAAATGGTGAAAACAGGTGGTATTGTAACAGCTGTTTATTCCGCAGGTTATTATATCCAGAGCACTAACGCTACTAGTTGGGCGGGATGTGAGGTATATGATTACAACTTCCATCCTTCAATGGGAGACAGTATTACCTTCACTGCCGATGTGGATGAATACTTTACCAATACTGAACTTCAGACAGTTTTTAACTATAAAAAGGTATCAAGTAATAACCCTCTTCCTGCTCCTGTATTGCTGAATGCCTTAGTTCTGAACGATGCAACTAAAAACTGTGCCTATCAGGGTATTCTGATAAAAATGGACACTGTACAAACCAATCCTGTCGTACCATTTTATGGTCAGTGGCCTCTTACAGATGCTTCAGTAGCAGCTTCCTCTTCTGCTTCTGTATCAATAGATAAACAAATATTTTCACCTACCCCTGCAATTGTGGCTTATTCGAAATACAGCTTTATTGAGGGAGTTGGTAATTTTAATTTCGAATTTAACATTGAACCTCGTTTTGCTGCTGATTTTGGAGCTATTATCAATGTGAGTGTTCAGAATTTTAACAATACCCTTGTTTCGAAAATGTATCCAAATCCGGTATCCAATGAACTGACAATTGACCTTTCCCTGAATCAGGAAAAAGCAACTGTAACAGTTTATGATATGCTGGGCAAGGAAGTGAGCAGCCCGCTGATTACTTCCGGCAGCCGGATTATATTGAAAAACATTAATCTTCCTTCAGGAGTATATATGGTGAAGGTTCTCGCAGGTGGTCAGGCACAAATGATGAAATTTGTGAAAGAATAAATTTAACAGAAGTTTAATGCAGAAAGCCCCTCCCAAAGAGGGGTTTTTTGTTATCATTGTTTGACAGAAAAACCTTGCTTTTAAGGGTGTGAATTAGTATATTTACTTAGGATGTATAGCTATTCAGTTTTCAGAAAAACGAATTTCTTTCGTATTTTCTTTTCACTATCGGTATGGGTATTGCTTGCCCTTAAATTTATTCCATCTGCGTATTCCCAGTGTATTAATGTTTATCCGCATGTGGAAGGTTTTGAAGCTGCACCGGTCTGGACTCCTGGTGTTGTACCAAATGCGAATAATGCTGCCTTCGACTGGACCTGGGGTACACCTAATCATACTTATGTAATTAAGACAGCAGGAACAGGAACCAAATCTTGGTGTGTGGGAGGATTAACAGGAGCCTTTTACAAGTTTTGGGTGCAGGAGTACCTCGAGAGTCCTTGCTACGACTTTACCAATCTGCTATACCCTCACATAAAATTCCAATTATTTTATGATAGTGAATATAAATTTGACGGAGGGAATCTTCAATCCTCTATCGATGCAGGAGCTACCTGGCAGGATATAGGAGCAGTTGATCCGGATGATTGCAATACTGCCTACTGGTACAATTATACTGCAATTTCTTACATGAACAATCCTGCGGGATTTATTCCCTCAAAAACTGGCTGGTGTGGCAATGTAGAAAAGGGAGGAGTGGGTTGGGATACAACTCCTAAATATACTGGAACCAACTGCGTAGGAGGTAATGGTCTGGGTCATTGGGTAACTGCCCAGCACTGTCTGACGGGCCTTGCCGGACAGAAAAGTGTTTTGTTACGATTTACTTTTGCGGCAGGATTCTCTTGCAATAATTTTGATGGTTTGGCGATTGATTCAGTTGCTGTCTCAAATGGAATGCCGAACGCTGCTACCTTCACACATGTCTGTACCAGTGGTACTACGCTCAGCTTTACAAGTACGATTGCACCCTGCCCGGGTACGAATAGCCTGACCTGGAATTTCGGGGATCCTGCCTCCGGTGTTTTGAATACTACAACAGTAACAACCCCTGGAACACTCACGCACACCTATCCGGCAGCCGGTTCGTACAAGGTTACGCTCATTGCATCAGGCGGTGCCTGCAATCCTCCGGATACCGTCATCCAGATTGTGAATGTCATGTCGGCTTCTATTACCGCCTCTACAAATGTTTTATGCCCTGGCGGTAACACAGGGACAGCAACAGCAACAGCTGTTTTCGGGCAGGCTCCTGTTACTTATGCCTGGTCTGCGGCCGGAGGAAACGCAGCTTTGGCATCAGGCCTGACAGCAGGCACCTATTCAGTAACTGTGAACGATGCGAATAATTGCACAACGGTTTCAACAGTAGTTATCACCCAGCCTCCTCCGCTCAGCGTGAAAGATTCGAGTTCCCCGGCTGCCTGTGCCGTCAATAATGGTGTAGCCTGGGTTACTGCATCAGGTGGTGGAACTCCCGGATATTCTTACCTCTGGGCACCTGGAGGAGCAACGGGCCTTACAGCAACAGCTTTAGGCAAAGGGATAACTTATACAGTTACCATGACGGATAAGAATAATTGCACAACTACAACTTCTGTTCTTGTTGGAGGACCTCCTGGTCCTACGGTTGCAATTACCCCGACTAATCTGAAGTGCTTTGGAGACAACAGTGGATCGGCCACTGCCGTTGGCACGGGAACTACGGGAACAGTTACCTATACCTGGAATACCGGAGCAGGTACTGCAAACCTTACTGGTCTGGCGGCAGGCAGCTATTCAGTTACTCTGAATGATGCCGGTGGATGTCCGGCCTTGAATGTAGTCACGATCACCCAGCCCAACCCGATTGAAATGGTAGCGGGGGGACAAAGCACAAAATGCTTTGGAAGCGCTGACGGGCAGGCTTCTGTTACCTTATTAAATGGGGTAGGAACTCCACCATTTACAGAAACATGGGTGAATGTGGCGACTGGCGCACCTGCAGGTGCAGGGCTTAGCGTCAGCAATCTCATTGCAGGTAATTACAATGTCATCATTACCGATGCCAACAATTGCCAGAAAGATACAACCGTAAATGTCCCTCAGCCTCCTGCTGTTCTCGGAGCCACCTCAAGTTTGCCATCCAATTGCAACCAGAGTGACGGCAGCGTCAATGTCGTTGGCAGCGGTGGAACAGACCCGTTGGGGACTTATTCTTATTTATGGAGCATGGCGGGTGGTGCTACTTCTGCAACTGTTGCAAACATTGCTGCAGGAATCTATACGGTAACAGTAACAGATAACAATTCCTGTACAGGCACAACAACTGTTCAGGTCCTCACCATTGGCGGAGTTGCCGTTACCGTGCAAAGCTCTTCGCCCATTTCCTGTTTTGCCGCATGTACCGGAACTGCGACCGCCCAGGCTGTTGGAGGAACAGCTCCATTTGTTTTTAGCTGGTCAGGAACGGGTGGCCCGTATACCGGAGATACACTTAAAAATTTATGCCAGGGAAATTATACTGTAACAATTACTGATAGCAAGGGTTGTAACGCTACGCTGGTAGATACTGTTAACATTCCGACCTTCCCAAGACCTACTGCAGCCTTCACCCCGAATCCAACAACGGCAAGCACTTACGATCCTACTTTTAGTTTTATTAATCAATCTGCCGGTGCATCCATTTACTCATGGAATTTTGGAGATACTGCAGCAGCAGATCCCGACACCAGTCATCTTCAAAGCCCAAAACATACTTATCCTGCTGTGGCCTGTGCCTTTTGTGTTAAACTGATCGTCTCCAATCCTCAGGGTTGTCTGGATTCTATAACACATTGTATATCCATAGGACCGGAATTTGAATTCTATGTTCCCAATGCTTTTAGTCCAAACGGGAAAGGTCATAACGAAATTTTTTATGGATATGGCATTGGAATTATAAAATACCAGATGCTTGTTTTTGACCGTTGGGGCAACCTGATCTTTACTTCGCATGATCTTTATACAGGGTGGAATGGCAAAGCAAATGGCGGAGAAAATATTGCACAGCAGGATGTATATGTTTATAAAATTGACCTGACAGATGTGTTTAACAAGCCTCATACATACGTGGGGCATGTTACGTTGGTGAAATGACGGTAATCGGTCAGGAAAGATGAAGAACTTATATAGTAATAATATAATTAAATGAAAAAATATTTTTCGATACTCAGTTTTGCCCAAGTAACTATTTTGCTTTTTTCTTTAAGCTCATTCGGTTTTCTTCGGCCGGTAATGGCTCAGCTGGTAGTTACTCAGAATGGCGCTGCAACAACATTAGCTCAGAATATTGCTGGTTCCGGGGTTACTATTTCAAATGCTACACTCAATTGTGGTAATAATGCAGCAGGTACATTTACTTATACAGGTACCGACCTCGGACTCCCTGGTGGCATCCTGCTTACCACCGGATTGGTAACACAGGCCGCTACTCCTAACGGCAGCACCTTCATGAATACCGTCAACGGAAACAATTTTACCGATCTTGATCTGACTGCCATTAGCCCTCAGGCAACCTATGATGTTTGCATTCTTCAGTTTGATTTTGTTCCTATCTGCGACTCTATGAGGTTTAGTTTTGTTTTTGGTTCGGATGAGTATCCTAAATACATCAATAAGTTTAATGATGCTTTTGGCGTGTTCCTCACAGGGCCAATTCCTCTTTCATCGGGAGGAGGAAAATATAACGCCCAGAATATTGCCACTTTGCCGGGAGTACTTCCTCCTACTCCCGTAGAAATAAATACGGTCAATGGCGGATGGCCAATCGGAACCGGTGCTTCCAATCCTTCTTTTTATGTGGATAATTACCCTCCTGATGGTACCGGCAGCCATAATTTTGACTTTTACGGATATACCATACCTCTGACTTCTGTTACGCCTGTGGTGGCTTGTCAAAAATACACCATGAAAATTGCCGTTGCTGATGCAGTGGACGGAAACAATGACTCCGGCGTTTTTATCAAAGGAAATTCTGTGACTTGTGTGGCCGTACCTCCGGTAGTGACTGCTACTGCTATCCCTTCCCCGGGTTGCGGTGTCAGTGCAAGTGCTTATGTAACGGTAAGTGGTTATACAGGCACTCCTACTTATAGCTGGTCATTGGGTGCGCAGACCACAGATACCATCAAGAATCTTCCTGCCGGTACTTATAACTGTACCGTTGGCATGACAAGCTTATGCGGAGCCCCTATCCCGCAAACAGTTAGCGTTACGGTGGCTGGCCCTGTATCAGCAGTTGTTGCAAGTGCCTCCGCAAGTGCTCCTTCCTGCAGCAGTACAAGCGGAAGTGTTTCCGTTACAACTTCTGGTGGTGCAGCTAATTATACCTGGGAATGGTCATCCGTGTTAGCTGGTTCAACCGGAACTACTTCAACTACCGGCCTGATCAGTACTTTAACAGGGCTTTCTTCCGGGGTCTATACGGTAACCGTAACTGACAGCAAGAATTGTTCTGCAACCTCAACTGCCACAGTAAATAATATCGGAGGCCTGACAGCCAGCACTCAGACTCCGGTCAACATTAATTGTTTTGGTCAGCATACAGGTTCAGACTCTGTTGCTACTTCCGGAGGTGCTTCCCCTGTTACCTTTATATGGTCACCTTCCGGTGGAAATGGGCAGACTGCTTCAGGGCTTGGAGCAGGCACCTATTCTGTAAAAGTGACGGATGGCAATGGATGTACGGTAATTACTACCGTCGCACTTACCCAACCTGCCACAGCTCTTTCTGTTTCTACTACTAATACCTCAGCAGCCTGTGGTCAAAGCAACGGGCAGGCTATAGCCAGCTCAAGCGGGGGGAACGGAGGGTTCACTTATTCCTGGAATACAACGAGTGTGCTGTCAGATACTATAAATGGTGTGACGGCAGGAATTTATACAGTGATTGTAACAGATTCTAAAGGATGCACGGGTACTTCAACTGCAAACATTGGCAATGCTTCTGGTCCAACTTTGTCAGCTGCAGCTGCTACAACAATCAAATGTTTCGGAGACTCAACGGGGTCTGCAACCGCAACTGCTACTGGTGGCAGCGCGAATTATACATATAGCTGGAGCAATGGTGTTACGGCAATAACAAATGCATTGACAAGTCAGGTGTCAAATCTGCCTGCCAATACTTATACGGTAACGATTACTGATGCCAATGGATGTTCCGCGGTATCAACTGTAATTATTGCACCTCCGGGAACAGGTAATCCATTAGCTCCGGTTACATCTGCCGTCCCTGCCACCTGCTCAGGATCCAATGGTAGTGTTTCAGTTAATATTAGTGGCGGCACAAATCCATACAGCATTCTCTGGTCGGACGCCTCGGCTTCGACGGGTCAAACGGTGAATGGCCTTGCTGCGGGAACATATACCGTTACGGTCACAGATGGGAACTCCTGTTCTAAAATTTCAACTGCAATAGTTGTTAATAACGGGGCTGCCATTATTTCTTTGTCTACCTCCTCCCCGACTTATTGTATCGGACAGATGGCACAGATTATTGCAAATGTAACAGGTGGAACAGGTTCCTATACGTATGCCTGGAGCGGAGGTAATGTCAGCCTCACGGGACCTGGCCCTCAAACGGTTCAGGATAGTGTCACCACTTCTTACTCACTGGTTGTAACCGATTCATTAGGCTGTGTGACAACCAAAGCAAACATTACCGTAAATGTTAATCCAGGGCTTACTGTAACTGCTTCTACTGCAGGCGTGAGTGTTTGTCTTGGTGCTACAGATACCCTTAAAGCCAGTGCCAATGGAGGTAGTAAACCGTATACATTTAACTGGAGCAATGGAACAAACACCGGTACGGGCTCCCCTTTTATAATTACTTCTAATGTCAATACAACGTATACGGTAACGGTTACTGACAATTGCGGATCACCTCCTGCAACCTCAACTATTTCTGTTAGCGTGAATCCGCTGCCGGTAGTCAATATGACTTCCACAAACACTTCCGGTTGCAACCTCCCTTTGTGTGCAAATTTTACAGGAATCCCTTCTGGTTCCTGTTCTTCTGTTGCGTGGAATTTTGGAGACAACAGGGACACTTCAGGTATACTTACACCCACTCATTGCTATACGAGTCCGGGAGCATACACTGTTATATTCTCCTGCACGGACGGGAATGGCTGCACAGGTGCGGACACCCTCAAAAACCTGGTCAACGTTTATACAAAACCACATGCCGCCTTCTCCTATGGCCCTCAGCCACTGATTCAGGGGACAGTTCTTAACTTTACCAATCAGACAAGCAATGGCTCTGCCTATTTCTGGAATTTCGGTGATCCCACCTCTGGAGGGGACACTTCCAGTCTGACAAACCCTTCGCATACGTTTAACGATTCCGCGGGCAAGTACTGTATTTTAATGGTTGCTTATAATAGCAACTGTATCGACTCGGTTGTTCAGTGCATTGAAATGAACCACATATGCACCTTCCCCGACAGTCTTCCAAATATATTCACACCTAACCATGATGGGATCAATGATATTTTTACTGTGAATACTGCCGGGCTTTCACAACTCTATTGTACTTTGTATAACCGTTGGGGTATGAAGATTTATGATTACAATGCAATTGAAACTGGCTGGGATGGACGAACCTTTGCCGACAATGTCGCCCCTGCAGGAACTTATTATTATACGTTTGATGCCACCTGCCTGAATGGTAAGAAAAGGGAAGCACATGGATTTATCGTTCTGCTGAGGTAAAGATACTGGCTGTTTTTAATTAACAGATTCCCAGGCTAATTGTTCGAATAAAGTCCCAGCTTATTTCCTTCCGTATCCATAAAGTAAGAATAGTAACCTACATTTCCATCTATCGCATTCTGAGGAATAATTGCTTTTCCATCCTTCTGATAATTTCTTATCAGTGTTTTTTCTAAAACGATCGTACCTCCATTGATTTTAATCCGTTCAATAATTTCATTCATTCCAACATTGGCACTGAAAAACAAAACAACACCAGGGCTGCTCGTCAATTTTTTACTTTCAACGAGGGCTCCTGTCATGTCAAAATTTTTATCCGGATTCCTGGGTTTAAAAATGGCATGCGCCACACCATTAAAATCAACAATATCAAGCTTTACATGAGTAAAGACTCTTGAATAAAAGTCGACAGCTCTTTTGAAATCAAAAACCGGTATTTCAAACCACCTGATTAACATTTGAGCAAGACCTCCTTGTTAATTCCTTTTGCCGAAACAGTTCCATACACAAGTGGATTCAATAAAGGCTTGCCCGGCAGAATTACATAAGAAGTAAGGATCATCTCTTTTGCCGGGCCTGTCTTCTCCTTATTATTCGTAAATACCCTGGCCAGGCTTTCCCCTTTCTTCACACTATCCCCAACTTTCTTGTTCAGATAAATACCAGCACTCAGATCAATTTTGCTTTCTTTGGTTTCCCGGCCCGCACCCAGAACAACTGAGGCCAATCCAATATTTCTTGCACCTATTTTATGAACATATCCCTCTGCTGGGGACACCACTTCAGATGAAAATTCCGGCTGTGGCAATTTAAAAATGTCGTCTACCTGTTCCACATTTCCACCCTGAGCCTGAATAAACGCTCTGAATTTAGCAAAGGCTGCACCTGATTTTATCAGCTTTTCGAGGCAGGCCTGCGCTTCACTTTTAGCAGAATACAATCCGGATACCAGCAACATTTGTGAACCAAGTTCCATGCAGAGATCATGCAGATCTTTAGGTCCATTGCCTTTTAGGGTTGCAATTGCTTCTACCACTTCGATTGCGTTTCCAACAGCATGTCCAAGGGGCTGGTTCATATCTGTAATGACTGCGACAGTCTCCCTGCCCACTCCTTCTCCAATATCAACCATTACTTTCCCAAGCTGAAAAGCATCTTCAGTAGTACTCATAAATGCCCCATCTCCTACTTTTACATCCAATACAATTTTGTCGGCACCGGACGCTATTTTTTTACTCATCACACTGCCGGCTATTAAAGAGATGTTGTCAACTGTGCAGGTGACATCTCTCAGTGCATATATTTTTTTATCCGCAGGTACCAGCTCCTTTGTTTGTCCTCCTATTGCAAGGCCAATTTCATTGACATTTTTAAAAAACTGTTCCTGACTCATGTCAACCGAAAATCCGGAAATAGCTTCCAGCTTATCGATCGTTCCTCCCGTGTGCCCCAGGCCCCTGCCGGATAGTTTAGGGACTTTTATGCCCGCTGCCGCGACCAATGGTCCAAGAATCAATGTGGTCTTGTCCCCTACTCCCCCTGTACTGTGCTTGTCGACCTTTACGCCTTTTATGGCGGACAGATCTATCACATCCCCTGAATTCACCATAGCCTTTGTTAATTCCACGGTTTCATCCCGGTCGAGCCCTTTGAAATAAATGCTCATCAACAGGGCCGCAAACTGGTAATCAGGTATTTTTCCGGTAGCAAAGCCCAAAACTGCGAAGTCAATTTCTTCTTTGGAAAGCTTTAACCCGTTCCGTTTTTTTAAAATAATGTCTGTGATTCGCATTTTCAAAAAGTAGTTTAAATAATTTATTTTCAGCGATGAACTAAGCTTAATTTATATATTAAAAGCAATTAACTTAATTCTCCAATAATCCCTTTCAACAGTTTAATAAATTTTTCATTCACGCGTGCGCATGTTTCTATTACCTCTGCGTGATCCAGTTTCTGATCCAGCACACCTGCAGCCATATTGGTAATACAGGAAATTCCCAAAACCTTCATCCCAGAATGAACGGCGGCGATAGCTTCCGGAACTGTTGACATTCCCACAGCACTAACTCCCAGCATTCGTAGTGCATTAACTTCGGCAGGTGTTTCGTAAGATGGGCCGGAAGAAAAACAGTAGACGCCTTCGTGCATAGGACAATTTTGAGCTTTCGCCAATACTCCGGCAAGTTTTATAAGTTCTTTGTCATAGCAATAAGTCAGATCAGGGAAACGGGCTCCAAATTCATCCAGATTTTTGCCTCTCAATGGATTATGTCCGGAAAAATTGATATGATCATTCAACAACATCAAATCGCCCGGCTTGAACGCCTTGTTTACTCCTCCTGCCGCATTTGTAATAATTACTGTTTTCACACCCAGCATTTTCATCACACGCACCGGCAACGTAATTTCTTCCAGGCTATGTCCTTCATAAAAATGTGAGCGGCCTTGCATAGCAATCACCTTTTTCCCCTGCAATTCTCCCAAGACCAGTTGCCCGGCATGGCCTTCTACTGTGGAAACCGGGAAGCCAATCTCCTTGTATTTAATTTTAACAGGGGATATTATTTCCTCTGCCAGATTACCCAGGCCGGAACCCAAGATAAGTCCAATAGTTGGTTCGAAAGACCCAATGGTGCTCTTAATCTTTACTACGGACGCGTCAATTCTTTCTGAAATTTCAGGCATAATTTTAAAGTATTGACGCTAAATTAATGATTTCCACTAAACAGAATTTACAAACTGATTTCCTGCCTAAAACTGTTCCCGTTTGAAGGGGCTTCTACGTTCAATAACTCCCCGACAGTTGCAGCAATATCAGCAAAAGATTTACGCACGCCTATGTTAATTCCTGCTTTTATCTGATGCCCATAGATTAAAATGGGTGTCATTTCCCTGGTATGATCTGAACCCTTTGCTGCAGGATCGTTTCCATGATCAGCAGTCAGAATCAACACATCCTCTTTTTTCAACGCACTCATTAACGCTGGCAATCTCCTGTCAAATTCTTCCAGGCATTTCCCATACCCTTCCACATCCCTTCTGTGACCATAATGAGTGTCAAAATCAACCAGGTTTACAAAAATTAATCCGGATGAATTCCCGGCCAGGGCTTCCAGCGTTTTATCCACCCCATTCATATTACAATCTGTATGAATGGATTGTGTAATTCCATAACCGTCAAATATATCTGCAATTTTTCCCACCCCAATCACTTCTAATCCGGCTTCCTGCACCTTATTTAAAACTGTTTTACCAAATGGCTTAAGTGAAAAATCTTTGCGGTGGGAGGTTCTCCTAAATGAACCTGGCCGGCCTTCGAATGGTCTGGCAATGACTCTTCCCACTGAATAATCACCTGTCAAAAGTTGTCTGGCTACCAAACACATTTCATAGAGTCGTTCGAGTGGAATAATATCCTCGTGGGCTGCTAACTGGAAAACACTATCAGCGGAGGTATAAACAATAGGGAAGCCGGTTCTGACATGTTCTTCGCCCAGTTCATCAATGATTGCAGTTCCTGAAGCTGATTTATTTCCCAATGTCCGGCATCCGATCTTAGCTTCAAAACTGCGGATCAGTTCTTCGGGAAAACCGGAGGTAAAAGTAGGAAACGCTTTCTCAATGATAAGTCCGGCGATTTCCCAGTGCCCCGTCGTTGTATCTTTTCCAGCTGATTTTTCAATGGCACTGCCATAAGCCCCAAGCGGTTTGTCTTCCTTTTTCAAAAACAGACGATCCCCGGTATTTCCAAGTCCAAGTTTAATGAGGTTTGGAATCACCAAATTCTTTAACCGCTCAGAAATGTGGCCCAATGTATTGCTGCCTTCATCTCCATATTGTGCAGCATCCGGGGCATTCCCAATTCCTACGCTGTCCAGAACAATTAAAACAACTCTGTTTACTCCGTTAAGCTTCATACTGTAAAATATATGCTAAACTCAGTATATTTACCACATTCTAAATTTAGAAAAATTATGCTTGCAGTTGATTTAATTATTGAAAATGGCATGATCCTGACTTTGGATAAAGCGGGATCCGTTTTTACAAATGGAGTGCTTGTCATTGATAAAGGGAAGATAATTGATCTTGGTGATCAGGCTATACTGGCCAATTACAAACCTGCTCAAAAAATAAATGCACATGAAAAGCTGGTGATGCCGGGTCTCGTTAATACACATACACATACCGGGAATACTGTTTACAGGGGTTTTGCGGACGACCTGTCCCTAATGGATTGGTTACAGAAATTCATTTTCCCTTTGGAGGCAAAATTCTGCAACAAGGAATTAGTCAGGATAAGTGCTCAACTATCCATCATTGAAATGATTAAATCCGGCACGACTACCTTCAGCGATATGTATTATTTTGAACAGGAAGTGGCTCATGTTGCCAAAGCTGCCGGAATCAGGGCTGAGTTAGCTGAAACCTTACTGGATTTCCCAAGCCCCACAGTCAAAACTTCCGCCGAAGGCCTGGCATACACAGAAGAATTGATTAAGACCTGGAAGGGCGACCCACTGATACAAATTGCTGTTGCCCCGCATGCCCCTTATACCTGTAATACGGATACCTTAATAAAGGCCAAAGCATTGGCGGATAAATACCAGGTCGGCTTCCATCTGCATTTATCCGAAACAGAAAATGAACTCAAGGAATCCATGAAGAAACATGGATTGACTCCGGTTGAATATCTGGATAGCCTTGGCCTGCTGGAGGGTAATGTATTCGCTGTGCACTGTGTGCATCTTACAAAAAACGACAAAGAAATTTTTCAGAAAAGGAAGGTAGGTGTTTCTTACAACGCCCAAAGTAATATGAAATTAGGAAGTGGGGTTGCGCCTATGGATGAACTGATGCGTAAAGGCATTCTTATTGGGATAGGTACGGATGGAGCAGCCAGCAATAATACCCTGAACATGTTTGAGGAAATGGATGCAGGTGCCAAACTGCAAAAAGTTTTTACAAAAGATCCAACCGTGTTTAACGCAAAAACAGTTGTAGAGATGGCGACGATCAGCGGTGCCAGGTTATTGGGACTGGAAAAAAGTTGTGGCAGTCTTGAAAAAGGAAAGCAAGCTGATGTTATTCTTATCGATTTGAATCAGGCGCACCTGATTCCCTTTTACGAAGCCTGTTCGCATATCGTTTACGCAATGAATGGCTCTGAAGTAGATACGGTTATTGTTAATGGGAAGATATTGATGCAGGGAAGGATTCTGACTACCATAGATGAAGCAGCTGTTTTGCACGAAGTGAAGAAGCTTAGTGAGAAAATAAAAAATAATTTCTAAGCATATCAAATTCCCCTTCTGTTTTGGGCGATTTTATAATGGTTATAATCATGCGCATTAAAGGCCTGTAATGGCTATTATAGTAGTCATTATAAATTGGCGAAAATCAGAACTAGTTCCATCTGCTTCTGTATTCTAAGCCCTAAATTCAGGGCCGGGACACCCCAATTCAAAATGCAAATGCACCCGGTAATAACTCATCAATTGTTTTGCTGACAATGCCATCCCTTGTGGGATAGATCACTTCCGTTTTGGCTCCCTGCCGGGTTGAAAACTCAGAAATGACCTGCCTGCAGGCCCCACATGGGGAGCCTGGCAAATTGTTACCAATGGCCACAGCAATAGACCGGATTTTCATATCCGGTCCTTCCGTATTTACTGCGGCGAAAATCGCATTCCGCTCCGCACACATTGTCAAACCATAAGATGCATTCTCGACATTGCATCCGGTAAAAATGTTTCCTTTCTCGGTTAGCAGAGCTGCCCCCACGTGAAATTTTGAATACGGAGCATGCGCATGTTTCGTAGCTTGATTCGCTTTTTCCATAAGGCTTTTCCCATAATCCTTCTCCATATTCATAATCTCAATTTGAACGCATTTTTACTTACACCAGAATCCCGGCTATCGTAGCAGACAAGTAAGACGCCAAAGTCCCACACAACAATGCTTTCAGCCCCAGCCTGGCCAGATCAGCTTTGCGCTCAGGTGCTAATGATCCAATCCCCCCAATCTGCATTCCTACACTGCTGAAATTGGCAAAACCACAGATAGCAAAACTTACAATCAGCAGAGCTTTTTCACTGAAAACATTTTTGTAGGTGCCGGTCAGTTCCTTAAACGCTACAAACTCATTGATCGTTATTTTTTTACCCAGTAAAGTAGCCACTCCTGTTATGTCCTGATGAGGAACACCCATTGCCCATGCAAAGGGATAAAACAGTTTGCTGAACATCCAATCCAGGGTTAAAGGAAAATCGAGGTGAAATAATCCCCCCACCTTCATCATCAGATAATTGATGAAAGCGATCAGGCTGATGAAACCTATCAGCATAGCGATGACATTCACGGATATTTTCATTCCATCTCCTGCTCCATGCGTGATGGCATCAATTACATTTGTATAAGGGGTCTTCACTTCCAGTTTTACACTTCCCATGGTCTCGCTTTCTTCCGTTTCAGGAAAAACAATTTTGGAAATGACCAGGGCCCCGGGTGCAGCCATTAAACTCGCTGTCAGTAAATATTCGGCTTTGGCCCCCATGTTCACATAGATAATCAGGATTCCTCCGGCAATACAGGCCATGCTGCCTGCCATGCTTGCCAGCAATTCACTTTTAGTCATTCCTTTCAGATAAGGTTGAATCATTACCTGGGCTTCTACCTGTCCCACAAATGCACTGGCCACATTGCTCAAAGCTTCGGAGCCACTCACGCGCATAATAAAATTCATGGCTTTGGCAATAATACTGACAATTCGCTGCATTACTCCAAAATGATACAAAATAGCAACGAGCACGCAAACTAAAATGATTGTGGCAGTAATACTAAAAGCAAAAACAAAACCGGTTTGAGCGAAATTGGCAGAGCCTCCGGCAAAATTATCGGTCATGATTCCGCCCCAGACAAAAGCCGCCCCTTCACGGGCAAATTTTTCTACTTTTTCCATTCCATGCCCTAGAATCTGGAAGAAATGTGTGATAAAGGGAACTTTCAATACGCAAACCGCAATAACGAGTTGCAAACCAAGGCCGCAGATCACCAAACGATAATTAATCATCTTCCGATTATTGGAAAACAGGAATGCCAGACCTAAAATCAGTACTACGCCAAAGACACCTTGAAATCTATCCATTCATTTAAAATTTACCCCTGGGGGATACAAATCGTTTTATTAGATCCCGATCGGATGCCAAATCGTTTTGGTCTCCTGAAAATTCATAATTAAATAAGGGTCCTGCATTTCTTTTCCAGTACCGGAATGCATCACGTTCGAATCCGCAACACGTTTCACGTTTAATGCTGCGTTCATTTGAATTTCTTTCAATTCTTCCGGAATTCCTGCTCCGTAAAATACTGCATTGACATCCATGTGAGTGGAGAATTGGGGTAACAACTCTTTTCTTGAACCGGTCAGAATATTTACTACCCCTCCAGGGACATCTGAAGAATTCAAAACTTCACCAAAGGTTACCGCACATAAAGGCTTTGATTCGGAAGCCAAAATCACGCAGGCATTTCCTCCTGTAATGACAGGAGCAATCATTGCTACTAAACCTAATAAGGAATTTTCCTCCGGTGCAATTATAGAAACTACACCTGTTGGTTCAGGTAATGAAAAATTGAAATACGAAGCTGCAACGGGGTTTACACTGCTGAAAAGCTGCTGGTATTTATCTGCCCAGCCAGCATAATAAATAAGCAGGTCTATCGCCTCATGCACTTCTCTTTCAGCTTTTACCTTATCCACTCCCTGAATAGTAAGTTCATCTGTAAATTGATTTTTCCTGGCTTCCAGCATTTCCGCAATCCGGTACACGATCTGTGAACGGTTATAAGCAGTTCTCTTGCTCCATTTTCCAAAGGCTGTGCGAGCCACTACCATTGCATTCCTGAAATCTTTCCTGGATCCGGAGCAGACATTTGCAATCTGATTCCCGTCTGCGTCTTTTAAACTGAAATACCTGCCTGATTCGGTCCTTGGAAATTCCCCTCCTATATATAACTTATAGGTCTTTAAGATCTTCAACCGTTCCGATTTTTCTATTGTAACCATTATATATCCTAATTATCGTTTATTAATATTTAAGGTAAGGCATTAACCCATGAAGTCCGCCTTCTCTTCCTACACCGCTTTCTTTGTATCCTCCAAAAGGAGAAGTAGGGTCAAACTTATTAAATGTATTCGCCCAGATCACTCCGGCTCTCAGTTCTCCTGCCATTTTAAATATTTTGGAACCTTTATCTGTCCAGATTCCTCCTGACAAGCCATAAGGTGTATTGTTAGCCTTTTCAACTACTTCTGCCACTGTACGAAAAGTTTGCACCGTTAATACCGGACCAAAAATTTCTTCCTGCACAATTCTGCTTGCCTGAGAAACATTCCAGAACACCGTAGGCCTGAACCAATATCCTTGGGATGGCACGGAACAGGAACTCTGATAGCACTCCCCCCCTTCTTTTAAGCCTATAGCCTGATACTTTGTTATTTTTTCCCACTGAGCTTTGGAATTGATGGCTCCAATATCTGTATTCTTATCCAAAGGATCTCCTACAACCAATGTCTCCATGCGGTCTTTCAGCTTACGCATCACTTTGTCAAAAACAGATTCCTGAACAAACAGCCTTGAACCAGCACAACAAACATGTCCCTGATTAAAAAATATACCGTTTACAATTCCTTCCACTGCCTGATCAATGGAGGCATCTTCAAAAATAATGTTAGCTGCTTTTCCACCAAGTTCCAGGGTGTACTTTTTAGCTGTTCCGGCAAGGGAGCGCTGAATAATTTTCCCTACATCTGTGGAGCCGGTAAATGCTATTTTATTGATATCGGGATGGTTGACAATCAGGCTGCCTGTTTTACCAGCGCCGGTAATAATATTGACTACCCCCGGAGGAAGATCCGCTTCCTGAATGATCTCGGCCAGCTTTAATGCGGTAAGAGAGGTGGTTTCTGCAGGCTTCAAAACTACCGTATTCCCGGTGGCTAATGCCGGAGCAATTTTCCAGGCAGCCATCAGCAGGGGGAAATTCCAGGGAATAATCTGACCGGCGACTCCCAATGGTTGTGGAGTTTTCCCTGGCACAGCATAATTCAGTTTGTCAGCCCAGCCTGCATAGTAAAAAAAATGTGCGGCGGCCAGTGGAATATCAATGTCCCTGGATTCCCGGATTGGTTTCCCCCCATCCATGGTTTCTATAACGGCCAGTTCTCTGGATTTTTCCTGTATAATACGGGCAATTCTGAACAGGTATTTTGCTCTTTCGCTGGCAGGAATTTTTGACCACACATACTTCTGAGCATCCGCTGCCGCTTTAACAGCTTTATTTACATCGCTCTCCCCCGCTTCTGCTATCTCAGCAATTTTTTGTTCTGTCGCAGGGTTTATCGTATCAAAATAAACAGGCTTGTCAGGTGCAACAAAAGTCCCATTGATGAAAAGTTCGTATCTCTTTTTAAGCTGGATATGCGAAATGCTTTCCGGAGCAGATGCATATTGCCAGTCTGTTTTAAAATTTATAACAGGTTTCTGTTTCCCTTTGGTCTTTGGAAGACTTACACTGGTCTTTTGAAGACTTGCGTTGGTCTTTGGACGATTTATTTTCTTCTTTCCATTGAGAATTAATTTGTTCTTTTTACTCATTACTTATAGCTTTTATCTGCCTCGTTGTTTTGTACTTATTTAGGCTTATTAATTGATTAGTCTATTGAAAAATAATCCAGCGATTGGTAATACCCTGTAGCTTCCTTTTGTAATTGCATCAACAAATCATTCGCCAGCGTACTTGCCCCAAATCTAAAATAATGGGGACTAAGCCAGGCTTCACCCAGCGTTTCTTTTACCATAACCAGGTACTGCAAAGCCTCCTTTTCTTTCCGTATTCCACCGGCAGGTTTCATCCCAATCATTTTGCCTGTCCGGTAAAAATAATCCCTGATAGCTTCCAGCATGACGAGTGTAACCGGCAAAGTTGCTGCAGGCTCAATTTTTCCGGTCGAGGTTTTAATAAAGTCTGCCCCTGCATCCATGGCAATGTCACTGGCAAGCCTGATATTCTGGTAAGAATCCAGTTCACCTGTTTCCAATATCACCTTCAGATGGGCTTCTCCGCAGGCTTCCTTTACCGCAGCAATTTCATCAAAAACAAAATCGTATTCCCCGCATAAAAAACGGCCTCTGGAAATGACCATATCTATTTCATCCGCTCCTTCATTCACAGCAAACCGGGTATCCTCCAGTTTAATTTTCAAAGTAGAATTTCCGGAAGGAAACGCGGTAGCAACTGATGCCACTTTAACTCCCGAATCACCCAGTGCACGTTTAGCCGTTTTCACATGATTGGGGTATACACAAACTGCCGCAACAGAGGGGACATCTTCCATTCCTTCCCAGGGCCTGACGGCTTTGGCACAAATCTGCCTCACCTTGCCGGCACTGTCCTTTCCTTCAAGGGTAGTTAAATCCAGCATGCTGATGGCCAGTTTTATGGCCTGCACCTTACTTTGTTTTTTTATACTTCTGGAATTGAACCGGGCAACCCGCTCTTCAACGCCTACCTGGTCAATGGGGTGCTTATCTAATTGGTACTTCATTTTCAGACAGAGATTACACTCGTAAATATAGTAATATATTTAATCCCACATTATTTGTACATTTAGCCTATGAAAAGCCGCGAAGAAATTGTACGCAACTGGTTACCCCGTTACACTGGGACCGAACTTGATAATTTCGGTAAATATATTTTGCTCACGAATTTCGGGCATTACCTGCATCTTTTTTCTGAGCGCTTCAAGGTTTCCATCAATGGAACGGACAAGCCAATGCCCAATGTTACACATGGAGATATTACGCTGATTAATTTTGGGATGGGCAGCGCGAGTGCTGCCACAATAATGGACCTGCTAAGTTCTGTTTCTCCCAAAGCTGTTTTATACCTTGGGAAATGCGGGGGGCTGAAAAAGAAAAACAAACTGGGAGATTTAATTTTACCTATTGCAGCGATAAGAGGAGAAGGCACTTCAAATGATTATTTACCCCCTGAAGTCCCGGCCCTTCCCTCATTCAGTTTACAAAGAGCTGTTTCAACCACTATCCGAAAATTCAACCGCGATTATTGGACAGGAACCGTTTATACAACCAACAGACGCGTTTGGGAACATGATGAAGAGTTTAAGAAATACCTGCGCAAGATCCGGTGTATGGGAATTGATATGGAAACTGCAACTGTTTTTACAACCGGGTTTTACAATGAAATACCGGTTGGGGCCTTGCTATTAGTCAGTGATCAGCCGATGATTTCTTCAGGAATCAAAACCAGGGAAAGTGACAAATCTGTTACGGAAGATTATGTCGAAACGCATCTCAATATTGGCATTGATGCATTGAAAGAATTGAAAAATAAGGGCGAAAGTGTCAAACATCTCAGGTTCGATTAGGAGGACTTAGGCTTTTAAGCCTTAGTCCACTTTATATCCGAAGGATGCTAGATAGACTTGCTTTGCCTAAGGCAAAGCGCTTTAGTCTATCTTATGCCCGGAGGGCGCTAGGAGGACTTAGGCTTTTAAGCCTTAGTCCACTTTATATCCGAAGGATGCTAGATAGACTAAAGGTATTCACCTTACAATCACCAGCCTCTTATTCCCCACCCCGTCTTTCCCTGAAAGCCTTATTGTATAAATACCCTCAGCAAACCTGCTTGCATCAATAACGGTTCTGCCATAGAACAACTCACTCAACATTAATCTCCCACTGATGTCAAAAATCATCAGGTTTTGTTTTCCTGCATCGAAAAACGGAGCTGAGGTCTCAATTGTAAATTTTCCGTTATTCGGATTTGGAAAAAGCTTAAAATCTATCCCGGAAGCCGAAATCTCCCGCACCCCCAAAGTAGTGCCTACATTGAGAATGTCCCTGACCCTATAGGTTTCTCCGTCTGCGATATATAAAGTCCCAATTGAATCCATGGTCAGGCCAAATGGAACAAATTCAGCTTTTAGTGCAAGAACACTGTCTTTCAGGTAAGCTCCACCACCTGCAATCGTCCTGATAGAATCCCCGGGACCTATACTATCCCCCCTTTGATAAACTTCACGTATCCGGTAATTACCTTCATCTGCAATAAATAAATTTCCTGCATAATCCAGTACGACTCCCGATGGGTTGGATAGTGCAGCCAAGGTAGCCAGTCCTCCGTCTCCGCTAAATCCATTGGTACTGTTTCCCGCAGCAATGGTCCTGAGACCCTGCTTAGTTACTTTGTAAACATTGGAACTTCCATAATCTGCTATATACAGGTTGAATGCATTATCAATCGCAAGCCCGTTGGGGAAATTTAATCCCGAGACATAGGTTGTAATGTTGTAGGTAGTCGTGTCAGCATTTTTTGTCAGTTTGCGAACACAATTATTGGCTGCATCCGCTATGTACACATTCCCTAAACGGTCAATCGCCAGACCACTTGGCAGATTCAGCATGGCCGATGTGCTTAAACCATTATCTCCGCTGTAACCGGGAATACCATTACCTGCTATGGTAGTAATAGTATCATTATTAACGGTCACCTTGCGAACACGGTTATTGTACTTATCTGCTATATAAATATTTCCGGCACTGTCCAGTGCAATATCGCAGGGAGAAAACAAGGAGGCGGATGTTGCAGGCCCTCCATCTCCTATTGGAGCAGCATCAGTTGTATCTCCTGCTACTGTGTACACAATCTGAGTACTGTGTACTACTTTTCTAATCCGGTTATTGCCACAATCAGCAATGTACAGATTGCCAGCCTTGTCCAATTTAACGGCATAAGGATCCATCCCTGCATTTGTAGCTAAAATACTGTCTTTGGTGTAGCCAATTGAGTCATTGCCCGCTACGGTAAAAATTTCCTGAGCATTTATCTGGCTGATACAGATAATTGCAAACAACAGAATACAGTTTAGTTTCGTTCCCACGCTACAGCTAAAGTAGTCACAAAATGCCTACATTGTACTGAAACAGAACTGAAAATAGTTGAACTTATTGTATGATTTACGATCGGAATTCAGGATTGCATCCCTGTTTATTTGTTTACTTCTAAACACCTTCCTCCTGATTTCTCAAACCAGACCAATGACCGGAAAATATTATCCGGATGGTCATGGGGGGCGGGTATTCCTGCCCCTTGAAGATATCTCTTTTGCCGATGAGGTAATCAGCTTCGATCATGGCCAGCCCCGTGCCATTCCCTCCGCATCCGATTCGAGTCAGGCACTGGGTATTCCGGATTACGACAGTGTGAACATTAAAGGATTTGTTTCATTAGGTTGCAAGGGCTCTCTTGTCCTGCATTTTAAGGACAATGCGCTTGTAAACATAAAAGGTCCGGACCTCTATGTCTTTGAGGTTGGCAAGTACATTGAAGCGACTGAATTATCTGTCTCAAAAGATGGCCGGCGATGGATAAAGGTGGGAAAGATAAAAGGCGGGAAGGCAAGCGTGGATATTGGTGATTCTGTCAAACCGGGAGAGGTGTTTCATTATGTACGCCTGACTGATTTAGGGGATGAGTGCCGGGGAAACTGGCCGGGAGCTGATATTGATGCTGTAGCGGCGATAGGTTCAGGCAGGCATATAAGTTTAAAATCCTCTGTCCTGTTCAGCTTTGACAAAGCAGTATTGAAGCCGGAAGCCGTCAAAGAATTTGAAAAAGTTCTGTCGGATCTGAAAATCAGCCCTGGATCTGAACTCATTATAGAGGGGCATACGGACAGCCTGGGGAACTCCGGATACAATGAAAAACTATCTGTACAACGTGCCCTGTCTGTAAAAAACTACTTGGCAGGAAAACTCAATAGTCCTAGTTATAAAATTCTTTCTTTCGGCTATGGCGCTGCCTATCCCATTGCAACAAACAAAACAAAGGAAGGACAGGAACGAAACAGAAGAGTGGAGATTATTATCGTGCCGCCTGCAAACTAACTCATCGCCCTTCAAAAACACTTCATCATGGACGAAAGAATATCCATTCTTTTCTTTCCAAAATCAATGTCAATGTGACTTTCTCTGTCATCCCCATTTATGAAATATAACCTCAGGCTGGTTGTTGGTCCCTGCAATTTTTTCAAATCATCATTTGCCAAAGGGTAGTTGACAAAAATTTTCGTGTATTGAGTGACTTCCCCTCTCGCATTCGGCCTGTTATCAAATACTTTGCCTTTCCAATCTTCTGTTGCAATAAGTGTAAGTGTGCTTCCATCTCCCATTAAAATCATTAATTTACCATCCTTTGGAACATATACATTTCTGGCAGACTGAACGGTTAACTCAAAGCGCAAAAACTTAGTTGAATCCACTTCATAACCTGAAGCCTGCAATTCCACGGAGCTGATAAATGGAGAGAGTCTTTCCCATCTGGTCTTCAAAAGTTTTTGTTTGGTAAATTTATCAACCTCGTCAATCTCGTATTTACAATCTTTGTTTTGTGCAGTCGCACACATCGTAAATAATGCAAGCGTCAAAAGTGTCAAAATTGATTTTTTCATAGGATTTATCAGGTTGATTGGTTTCTACACCGCTATATTACAAAATTTAATACTTGCTTTTATTTGGCCAGATTCCCTTTAAAAACCTTTTCAAATTTATCCAGTTTTGGTTTTATGACAAACTTGCAATAACTCTGATCTCCGTTCAGGTTGTAGTAATTCTGATGATAATCCTCCGCTTTATAAAAATGGGTAAAAGGGCTGATTTCTGTAACGATAGGATTGGCAAAAGCACCCGAAGCGCTTAGTTCCTTTTTATATTTTTCAGCTAACT
>JABDEY010000027.1 GCA_013286805.1 Bacteroidota bacterium
GCGAATACAGGGCTCAATTCAGAAAAGAATACTTAGGCAATCTTAGGAGGATTCCAGGAATCGGAAATAAAAGCCGAGGGAAGGTCAAACTGCCTGTGACAGTTTGTTCCGCTAAACGCGTAGGATAAAGGGCGCATATTGAAGTCTTTACAATCCTGAGGCATATAGTCTTTCTGAATGGAAATAGTATTTTTTGAATTTTTTGAAGAAGAATGGGAAGCTACGAATTTCCCGATAAGATCAGAGAACGCGTTCACCAGGTGATTTTCCCTGACATCGCTGTAACAGGTGATTTTTACATGTCCCTGCAGATAAGCTATATTCAATACATCAAAGTGATGCTCCTTGAACGTAAACTCCTTCTTGCCATCCGTCCAGGCAATTGAGTTGAATTCCGCCAGACTAAAATCAAAGACAGTTTGATCATTTCTGCTTAACTGATTTGCCTGAATCAGACTGGAGGAGTTTCTCTTCACCTCTGACAACTCCGCCCAATACACAAACTGCATCCCCAACAGGTAAGTCAAGAACAGTAAAGCAAGAATTACGGGTGCAACTCTTTTCATTTATCGTTTAAACAATAACCCCTGTGACCAGGGACAAATTCTCCCAAGCCTTACTAAAGCTCTATTTAGTCACAACCACTTTCTGCACACAGGCAGAAGCATTTTTAACATCGTAAACCCTCAGGTAATAAATCCCTGCCGCCACGGCGCTCAGATTTAAAGTTGTACTGCTGCCGTTAATTTGCAATTGAGTAACTCTTTGGCCCAACATACTAATCAGTTCAACCGTACAAGCCGAACTGGCTCCGGATACAGAAACGTTCAATACATCCTGAGCAGGATTAGGATAAACATTCAGCTTAAGCCCCCCTACGGCAGATTGAATTCCGGTAGAAACGTTCAGATTATTTTTAATATTACTGCGTGAACTGTTTACAGTACTGGATTGCTCTAATCTCAACGTCGGAGTACAGCTTATCCCCCAGATTGTTTCGACCTTCCAGTTCCCATTCGGGAAAGAGCTGAATGCCGGATCTCCCAGAACGGTTTGAGTGCCTGCCACACTGTTTACTGCATGCCATATATTATTACCCACATCATCCCTAAGCAATACGTAGGAAGAAAGGGTAGGCACAGGTGTTGGATCTCCTTCGATGGCATATTGATTCCAGGTAAAAGTTCCCCCGTTCTGAGTAGTATAGATTGTATTATGGTAAGGACTTAAACCACTGTAATTACCACAGGTATCCCTTACCTGTATCTTGTACCGGTAAGTTCCGGAATTCGGATTTCCGGTATTTGGAAAATATTTTTTCTGCACTGTATCAGTAAAGATACTTAGAGCTTTACCCGAAAGCGCCCCAATCTGTTTGTAAACATTGGTTGTGATTTCACGATACACTATAATACTATCCACATTCTTTGAACTTGGCTGCTGCCAGATCACCTGATTATGATGAGAAAGGGAATCAACCGTTACCATACAAATAGGAATAGAATCAGGTTTAACCGCTCCAAGAATAGCTACAGTCTGAGTAGCCTGACAGGCATGCGCATCTGTAACAGTCAGGGTATAGGTATTGGCAGCCAGCCCTGTAATAGTTGCCGATGATGACCCTGTTGACCAATTATACGTATAGTTAGCGGTTCCCCCTGCAACACTGACAGAAGCTATTCCGCTCGAAGTTCCGGAACAACTGACATCCTTTTTGCTGATTGTTGGAACGATAAGAGCAGGCTTAGTAATGACCACATTTGAAATAACCTGACAATGATTGGCATCTGTAACAGTAACAAAATTAGATCCCAGACACAAGCCCGACCCTGACGCAATCGTACTGCCGGAGGACCATTTATACGTTAAGGTTCCTGTTCCACCGCTCGCAGCTGCAAAAGCCGATGCAACACAGGATGTAGAATAAGAACACGACAGATTAACAATGGAGTTAATTGCTAAAGTGGGACCGCCTGCGCTGTTTAAAATAACGGAAGTAGAAGAAGAACATCCTCTTGAATCCGTCACAGTTACTGAATAAGTACCGGAACTCAATGGGCTTGCGGTATTTGTATTTGCTTTATTCGACCAGATATAAGAATAACCTGGAGTTTCACCCGAAACATTAAGCGATACGGAGCCATTCTTTGTATTACAGGTTGGTGGGATATTAACAACGGGCGTAATAACCATAGGTGCTGGTTCTGTAATGATAGCAGTAGTACTCATTGTGCATCCGTTCGCATCTCTGACAGTAATCGTATACGTAGTACCTCCCCCTGAACCTGAGTAGACAGCAGCCAATCCGAAAGCAGAATCAGTTCCGCTAAAAGCGGAACCATTAAAAGAATACAGGTAGGGGGGTGTCCCGTTCAAAACAGCAGCTGAGCAACTCCCGTTTGACCCTCCGTTACAGGAAACATTTGTCACCGAGGTACTGATGCTCATACCCTGAATGATAACGCTGTCTGTATAAATTTCAAAATTCCCGCAGGCATTGGTCGCCTTCATCGAAACATGATAAGTGCCAGCCGCCCCGTATGTATGAATACAGCCAGTCTGGCTGGTACTCAACGTATCTCCATCACCAAATTTCCATACATAATTATTACCGCCAAAAGCTATAAATGCTATGGGAGAACAGGCCGTATTAATGTTATTATTGCCTCCTGTTTGGGCAATGCCGCCCCGTACAGGTTGTCCGGTACCGATCACCACATCAAGGGAATCAGTTGCACTGTTATTGCAGCGGTTGTAAAAGGTCAGTTTAACTTTATAAGTGCCGGGAGCAAGATAAGCATGCTTGATTAAATCTACCGTTCCCTGTGCCGGAATTGTAAAAGAAGAAGTATGCGTGGAAGAAGTACCGTCCCCAAAGTCATAATAATAATGTGACCCCTGCATGGCATAAAACAGAACAGAATCACCCACACAGGCAGAATCTTCCGGAGCTCCCCAGTTATTGTTATTCCCGTTATGCGTCAGCGTTGGATCAATGCCATTGGAAACACCTATAGGTGTTGTCGAAGTTACAACAGTATCTACTCCACAATTGTTCGTTAAAGTCAGGGTAACAGTATAGGTATTCGTAATTGAATAGGTATGTTGGCCGCTATTAACCACCGAATTAGTTCCATCCCCGAAATCCCATTTATAGGCTTTGGCGGTCGGATTACTCCATGCACTGTAATTCATTGCATCACCCGGACAAAGCGAAGTTGGGTTCAGATTTATACCAATATTGGAATTATTGGCCCAACCTGTATTTCCAATAATAATAGAATCTCTCAAAGTCGTATCATGCCCGCAACCATTATAGATTTTAGCTGTAATGTAGTATTTGCCGGTCTGCAGATATGCGTGTTGTGGATAATTGGCAATGGAAGTATCCCCGTCTCCGAATTTCCAAACCTGAGAAACAGGCGTCAAATTGTAGTTAAGACTAAACTGAGTCAATGCTCCAGGGCATGCCCTTGCAGACCCATTTATACTTATGTAAGAAGGAAAATACAGGTTGCCGACAACAAACATGGTATCCGTATAGGAATTTGTCCCACATGGGCTTGTAATAGTAAGGGTTACAGGATAATGGCCCAGGGCACTGTATGAATAAGAAGGAGAATTCTGAGAAGAAGTCCCTCCATCACCAAAGGTCCAGAAATAAGAAGTTGCATTCTGGTTCTTTGGGTAAAAAGTCACCATATCATTTGGACAAGCGGTATAATTGTTAGAGCTGAAGTAAGCGCTGGGCTTAGCAGTATTCTTGATAACTACCTGCCTGGTGATCGTATCATTCGTATTACATTGGGTATTGTAATATGCACACGCGATCGTATACGTGCCAATGGAAGTGTAAGTATGTTGAGCGTTTTGTCCGGTGAAATTCGTTCCGTCTCCAAAATCCCAGTAGTTCGAGTTATTGCCATTTGGATAGATATAAGCGGTAACTATATCATTCAGACACGTAGTGTCCGCAGAAACATTCATGCCGTCCCCGCTAACTGAAATGTTATAATAGTAATTGGAAGATCCCAGAAACTGCGTTGGATTGCCCGGAACAGTATCATATGCACTCACATACATTTGAAAGTTCCCCGTTTGCTTATAGGTATACATCACAGAATCGGTTCTGCTTATCACAGAATCACCATTGCCAAAATACCATACATAATAGTTACTTCCTCCCGGAGCATAATTAATAAATCCCTTTACATTCAATGGCCGGCACCCGGATGTCTGAGTGGTGCTAAAACCGACACCCTGAGCTTGTGAAAAAGCAAGGGCACTTAAAAGCATAGCTGCTGCGAAAAGGCCCGTTCGGGCATAACTGAGACTACCATTTTGCTTTGCAAGATCAAGTCTCAATAAGATATTTCTCATTTTTCTGTTTTTAATTGATTCAACGTCCGGCATTAAACGCTTAATGCACTGCTTATTCTGCTGCCATACGGCCGGACAGAACTTCCTGTTTATAATTAAACCGGTACGTATAAATACCGGGAGCTAAATTACCCCTGACAAATTCAAAATTATTGAGGCCCGTAGCACCTTTCAGGTGGTTCACATAAACCATTTTGCCCAAAATATCATAGATCGATACCTGAACATCACCGGGTTCAGGAATGGAAAACCGGAACTCAGTTCTTCCGCTAAACGGATTTGGAAAATTCTGAGCCACGTCAAAGTGGTTCATATCAAGTTCCTGAATACCTGTCGGAGGCGTAATTTTAATAAAATAATACTTCAGGACAATGGACTGGGCCGTTTTAGATCCCCCAACATAAGCACTGGCGGTAAACACCAGATGGTGAGTACCTGTATCAGCCAGCGTAGGATTTCCGTTAATCACCAGACAGCCCTTGGTATTTCCAAGCCACATACAGCGTTTTGGACAGGCATACGTAAACGTGCCAGGCAAACCGGTAAAACTATTCAAAACAATTGAGTCAAAGGGAAGAGATAAAATTCCGCCTACCAACGTATCCTTGGGTACCACAATAGTAACCACCTGCTGGTAGGGCTGACCCACATATCCCCTTAAAAAATTAACAGCACTGTCAGGCGTAATGCCATGGGTAGTTACATTCGGATCAGGAACACATTGCGCATTCACATTTACAATTCCAGCCAGCAACAATGCAGAACCAATAAGTATCTTTCTAATCATTTAAATTGATTTTAGGGTTTAAAAACTTTCAATCAAATATAAACTATTTAGTAAAATCCACAATACAAATTATGAATTAATTAATTGGGTACTGGTGACTAATCGTCTTTACCAGAAGTTTGAATCCCTGTTGTAACGCCCGATGTATGAAAAAAATCAATTATTCCCTTCAACGCAGAATTTGAATAAAGGTTACATTTATTTGCATATTAATTTCTGACAGGTTATTAATCCTGATTTTAATGCAATGGGAAACTTGTTATTTTAGCAAAACTATTTACCTTGTCCCGCTGAACTGATTTACATGATGAATAAAACCTTTACCTCCATTTTTATTTTCACTATCCTTCAGAATACCTTTGCTCAGGAAGGGATTGTAAAAGGGAAGATTACGGATGTCCGCTCAAATGACGGCCTCCCCGGTGTCATACTCTCTTTGGACAAAGCACCAGTAGCGGCTTCAGATGCCAATGGGTATTACAGGTTAAAGACCTCTCCGGGAGTTCATGCCCTCACCGTCAAAATGCTTGGATACAAAATTTTCAGCAAAGAAATAGAAGTGAAAAATTCCGACTCCCTTGTGTTAACTATTAAACTGCAGGATGAATCCACAGCCCTTAATACGGTTGTGGTTTCTGCCGGCAGATATGAGCAGAAATTAAGCGATGTAACCATTTCCATGGAAGTCATCCACCCGGAACTGGTGGAAAACAAAAACACCACTACGCTTGACAACATGCTCGATCAGGTGCCGGGTGTGGCGGTTGTGGATGGGCAGACCAGTATCAGGGGAGGTTCCGGCTATAGCTACGGAGCAGGAAGCAGGGTGCTGCTGCTGGTAGATGATTTACCTATGCTGACGGCTGATGCAGGAGATGTAAAATGGTCCTTTTTGCCCACCGAAAATCTCCAGCAGATAGAAGTAATCAAAGGGGCCTCCTCCACCCTGTATGGTTCTTCCGCACTCAACGGTGTTATAAATGTAAGAACTGCTTTCCCGGCGGATACTGCACTTACCAAAGTAAACACCTCGTATTCAGTTTATGACAATCCCCGTCGCATGGAACTAAAATGGTGGGGAAATACTGTGCAGTCTATTGAAGGGGCAAATTTTATGCATTCACAGAAATTTGGCAACTTCGATCTGGTACTGGGAGGCTGCTATCTTCATGATGACGGATACCGGCAGTTAGAAACAGTAGACCGTTACCGTTTTAATTTTAACACCCGTTATCGCTTTCAAAATATAAAAGGCCTTTCGGTCGGGCTTAATGGTAATATCATGCAGGAAAACGGGGGATTGTTTCTGCTCTGGCAGAATGCAGATTCCGGCGGATATAAACAGGGCCCTGGCGGGCAATTGTATAAAGATGCGCGATCCAACCTCGACCCATACGCCGTATGGTATGCCCCCAATGGGGACAGGTATAGCCTGCGCACACGTTATTTTAATTCCACAAACCTCAATAACACGGATCAGGGTTCCATTGCAAACTTTTATTACGCGGAATTACAATACGAGAAAAAATACCGGAATAATTTTTCCATTGTGGCAGGAGCGGTATTCAATTACTCTGTTGTGCGGGCATTGGATTTGTACGGAGACCATACCGGACACAACGTGGCCGGATATGTTCAGGCGGAAAAAAAAATACAGCGACTCACTTTTGTGGCCGGAATAAGAGCAGAGAACTACAAGGTGGACACCTCCGTCACCAAACAAACGATTCTGGGGATCCCTGCCAAACCTGTATTCCGTGCCGGAATGAATTACCAGTTATTACAATATACCTTTTTACGTGCATCGTTTGGACAGGGATATCGTTTTCCTTCCATTGCCGAAAAATTTATTTCCACTACTGTCGGTGGCAGTTTGCAGATTTACCCAAACCCCGACCTGCAACCCGAAACAGGCTGGAGTTCCGAAATTGGAATCAAACAGGGATTTAAAATTGGGGACTGGAACGGGTTTATAGATGTAGCCGCGTTCGAAATGGAATACCAGAACATGATGGAATTCACATTTGACTATTATGTTCCACCAACCATACCGAACCCCACTCCCTTTCAACAAGCAACCTATGCAGGTTTTAAATCACTTAACATAGGCTCTACTCAGATTACCGGAGTGGACATCACCATTAACGGAACAGGAAAAATTGGTGCCGTCACAACCACTCTGATGGCAGGCTATACCTATACAAATCCAATCGAACTTGGCTTCAGTCCGGCAAAAGACAGCACCGGTTCTTCCGGAACAAATATGCTGAAGTATCGTTACTACAATAGTTTCAAAGGCGATGTGCAACTGGATTATCACCGGTTTTCATTCGGAACAAGTGTTCGCTACACCGGATTTATGGTCAACATAGACAAGAAATTTGAAGAACCACTTTTTTCGGAAGTGTTTCCAACTTCAACGCTGTATATTTTACCAGGCTTGAAGGAGTATCGGGAACAACATGATAAAGGAGATCTGGTATTTGATTCACGCCTTTCCTACCGGATAACCAAAAATTTCCGGCTTGGCTTAATTGTCAACAATGTATTTAACCGGGAGACCATGCCAAGACCCGGAAGCATAGGACCACCAAGAACAACTGGGCTGCAACTCAGTATGAAATTTTAAGCAAGGTCTCAATTATATATCCTCCCGCTTTAATTCATTTAAAGCAGAAGTCCCGCACTGATTGCTCAGTACAGGACCTCCAATTCTTACAAAAAGCAAGAATTACTTATTCACTGATTTTTTCAATTCAGCACCAGCTTTAAATTTCGCAACTTTCTTTGCAGAAATTTTGATAGCCTTTCCTGTTTGTGGGTTACGGCCTGTTCTTGCAGCGCGTTTAGCAACTGAGAAAGAACCGAAACCAACTAATGCAACTCTGTCACCTTTTTTAAGTGCTTTTGTTGTAGCGTTGATGAATCCATCAAGAGCACGTCCTGATTCAGCTTTAGAGATTTTTGCTTCTGTAGCAATTGCATCAATTAATTCTGCTTTGTTCATGTTGTTTTTTGATTTTAGGGTTAAACATTTATTAATTATGAATACAAATATAGTGAAAACCACGACACCATTGACATTTTTATGAAAAAAATGCGCAATTGTTGATAAATAGGGGCATTTGTTAATAAAGTGCTCTGTTTCACCCTGTTTTAAGGCATTTCAGGCGAGTAAATATACGTTTCTTCCTTGCGACATTTTATTTGATGCCTCCGGAACCGCCTGATGAAGCTATTTCCAGGCCAGTTAGACCGCAAACTGCTATAAATAAGGGGTTGGAGTGATCAGCACCCGTCATGCGGGCATACAACAGACAACGTTTTGCCATTGGCAAATCAAGTCTGTTTAAAACTCATTCTCACTTTGGAAGCCGGAAAGCTTTCCCGCTTTCCACAATTGCAGATCCTGTTTCAATTGCTCGGCCTTGCTTTTAGTAAGCTCCTGCGGATCAAGGCCGTTCACATCCGGCATACCCGCATCTACCCAGGCCGTATACCAGAAATTAGCGGTCATGGAAATAGCTGCACGTATTTGCTTCTCCACCATGCCATGTATGTTTGCACTATATAGCCGCGCATAATCCACAGTGTGCACTACCTGATTGAATTTATTCTTCCTGATAAGACCACCGGCATCTATCTGAAAAATCCGATCCCTGAACATGTTCTGACTCAATTCCTTTTCCTTCAGAAGAAGCGTATCTGATAACCTGTTGGATACGGAAAGCGTATGAAGTATTTCCTTCTGCACATCTTCTATTTGACGGGGTTCCCCTGTATTATAGTTATAATTCATACCAAACAGCTCCGGAATCTGAGCTTCCCAAAAGGAATGTATGCCTTTTTGATCCGTCAGTTGACCATCATAATTAATACAGGTATGTAAGGGCAAGTTCAAGTCAGTTATATAATGGGCCAGATCTGATGCGAGCAAAAGAATTTCAGTTTTACGTTTTTCCTTAAATGCTTTGGTGAGCTTCGTCATCAGGTCCTGCACATACCAGGGCAAAATTCCGTTCTTCTGCAAAAACACTTCATCATATTTCGCCTGAATTTCGGCCATTGAACCGGGCAGCAGTTCGATCGTACCAAAATTCTCCGCATCAATAAAATGCCTGGCGCTTTCCCCTTTGTCATTAAACATGTATTTGCGGACATCCGGAATAGTTGATTCCTCCGTAATAAAATCAAGGTGATTGTAAAAAAATGTCTTTAAGGACATGGGCAATGAAAGTACTGCAGCCCTGTTAACATGTTCATGAATAAATGCAGCGGAATAACTAAATAACTGCGCAAACAAAAGTGTTAACAGCAGTACTGGTTTGTGGAACTGATTTTTCATACTGATTTCAATTTTCGCATTCATCCTATTATTCATACGAGTCAAATACCTTAACAAGGTATTAATTAAAATAACCAGAACAAACATTTATAGAAAATCGGCATACAATTTGCTTATAAAAATGGGCATGTCCGATTTCCGTAGCTTTGGCATACTTTTGGTGACCAGTCTGATTTAATTTAAAAAATTCTTATCCCATGCAAAAAAAAATCGCATTTACTTTCCTGCTGTCAGCCCTGCTGATTTGTACGGGCCACAAATCCTTCGCACAAAACGATGAAGAAGCATTACTCAGCCAGCTTGAGAAAGACGATCAGACCGCTATAGATGCAATTGCGATGTATCCTTCACAAACAAGGGTCAATATCTTCGAAGCTTCCAAATTTCCGGAAATAGTCGTCCGCCTCGATGCCATGCAAAAGAAAACACAGCTAAAATTCACTCAGCTCTTAGCTTCCCTGAGCAAAGAAGAACAGGAAAAAATCTGGGACCTGACCCGGTATCCTGCCCTAATTGCCGATATCGCACTAGGCTCCCGTAAGTCTGAAGCAGAAATAAACGTCCTCCTGCCTAACTACCCGGCGGTAATCCGCCAAACGGCGTTGGATGAAGGACTTAATAATTATGATCTGCTCCACCAGATAACAGTTAAAAATGTGCACCACCAGGATAACTTTGAAAAAATCCTGAGTAGCTATCCACCGGTAACCGCGAATGCTTACCGTGACCTGATAAAAAGGCCCGAAATATTAAATACCCTGAACGACAATATGCAAATGACGGTTCTGATCGGAGATTTGTATAAAAGAGACCCGCGCTGGGTTTTATATAAAACCGATTCCCTTAATAAGGCGCTTACCGCACAGAATGCCCAGGATGCCGCAGACTGGCAGCAAAGTATGGCAGATGATCCACAGGCCCAACAGGAGTTTACACAGGCTGCCGCCGAATACGCCCAGGACAATAATTATCAAACAGATGATTATTCCTCTCCGATGACATCAGACGTTACAGATTATTCCACCTATTCCTATGACTGGTGGTTTGGTTATCCTACCTGGTACCCTTATGCATATTGGGATCCTTATCCTTTCTGGTATGACTGGGGTTTTTATTTTGGAATCGGGGGAAGACCAGTATTCTTCGGTATGCCCTCTGCTCATTTTATGAACTGGTATTTTTACAATCCCGAGCACTGGAGCCATTACCCTGGATTTGGGAATCATTGCTACGATTATTATGGCAAACACAAGGACGCACAATACAGAAACAACATCAGCCGGAGTGTACATGAATGGAAAACCAGAAACAGTTCAGTAGTTAATGGAGATTGGGATAAAGACAAAGCCGGGCGCACGCAACGCTTTAAGGATTTTGGAAAGTCAGAAACTATAAAGGAAAAGCAGAACGCAGGCAACCCCAGATTGGCGCAGGTATCCAACCCAAGAGTAAAAATACCGGAAAGGCTGTATACCACTCCACGAACTTCCGCTGTAGCTAAACCTGTTGCAATCAAACGACCTTCAGAAACCGGACAGCCTGCAAAAACTGAACAAACCAAAGCCCCGGAACCAGAAAGGAAGACACAAGCTGTCAATAATCCACCGGCTAATCAACCTCATGCAAATACGAAACAGGACAGAAGCGCCATGGAATACCATCAAAACAACTGGCAGCAAGCCCAGCAACAGCAACATTATTCTGCACCTCAACAACATTACTCAGCTCCGGCACCCGCCCCATCAGGTGGAGGCGGGAGAGGCGGAAGGAGGTAATCGGCGGACAGTACCGATCACCGTTTTATTTACCGCCTTTCTTGGCTTCTTCGATCAGCTTCTCGTTCATCCTCACGTAATCGTCATTTTTGGCATCCTTAGCCAAAGCAATTGACGTCTCCGCAGTAACAATTGCTCCATGATAATCCTTCAGCTTCAATTGGATTTTTGCCTTCAGGTGAGCAACATAAAAAGCTTTAGGGTTTTGTTCCATAGCCTTACCAGCCCATGTCAGTGCCTGATTCAGATCCTTGCCATTCTCAAAATAATAAGTAGCAGCCTGAAAATACGGGCGCTTATCAGCAGGAGACAAAGCTGTTTCAATATTTTTCATCATCGTGCTGTCGATGCTTTCCGTCACACTAAAAGTAACCCTGGTCTTTTCCCATAACAGTTCTATATTTGCTGTAGCAGGAGCAACATCCGCTACATTCATAGTGAACGACTCCACCTTGTCATTCATCACCATTGGCTTAACCTTAAAGCGCAGCAAATCCTCTGTCTGCTTATAATCCCCCGTACCACCCTGATTCGTATTCTTATTCAGAATGATCGTCCATTCTGTTTTACCCGGAATCGTAAACAAAGCATATGTACCGGAAGGAACAGCGTTCCCCTCCACCTTCACATTATCCGTAAATGTAATCTTGGTGCAGGAGTTAGCTCCTGTTCTCCAAAGCTGGTCAAATGGAACAACCTGCCCGTAAGCAGTCCGGCCTTTTAAGCCCGGCCTGGAATATTCGATATCAATTTCTCCCAACCCAAAATTTTGTTTCAGCGTTTGAGTTGGACTGGGAGCCGGCATTTTGAGCTGCTGTCCATTAATATTAATTGTAAGAGCCGTCAATACAGCCAGTCCCAGAATAGAAAGCGTTTTGTTTTTCATTTGAATAGTATTATGTAAGTTATCAATCGTCCTATAGCACACTTAACCACTTACCCGATTTTATTGCTTGTCAAATTCCGCATTCGCGATCAAAGCAACCTCATCACTCAAAGCAGTAGAAGGCATGGAAGTCCCTACACCAAAATCAGTACGTTTAATCACACCCGTAATTTTAAAACCGGCAATACTCTTCTTACTCTTTTGATTCATACCCATTCTGCAAAGCGCATTGAATTCAATTGTCTTCGTCACCCCATGCATGGTCAGATCACCGGACACTTTGTAATTTTTATCATCCACCTTAGTAAAGGACTTGCTCTTAAAAGTCAGAGTAGGGAACTTAGCCACATCAAAAAAGGCATCCGTCTTCAAATGTCCGTCTCTCTTCTCATTATCCGTATTGATGCTGTTCATATCCGCTGTGAGTTCAACAACAGCATCCGAAAAATCATCCTTGCTGGTGGTAAGCTTAGCATCTGTTATCTTGATCCAGCCCTCTACATCCGATACCATCATATGGGTAATTGTAAATCCCAATTTGGCATGTGCCTTATCCAGGTCCCAATTGCCTTGTTCAAGCGTTTTAAATGAAAACAATAAGGCCGTTCCGGCCAGAAGTGTAAAAATGAAAATCTTTTTCATACTGATTTTTTTAAGTTAATTATTATGGGTTAATTTATACCGGTGCCAAATTTACACATATTGAGAGTATTTACACCCATTTTTATTACCGTCTTTTTAGCCCTGCCTGCTCTTGCCCAGAACCAGGATTCCATCAAGCCCAAACATCCCAGGTTGACCTACCATACACAACAGGAAGACATAGTGGATGTAGTCAAAAAGATGTTTAAAGGAAAAATGCCATTAATACCCGACAGTATAAAAATCAGGCCAGGGAAAATTTTCTATGCCTTCCTTCCCGGCGTAGGGTATAAACTGGTGACAAAAGTCACTGCCGTGGCTTCCGTGAATGCCTCCTTTTACCTGGGAAAAACCAGTGACACCTATATATCCTCTATCACCACGTATTCCGAGTATTCCATTCTGAATCACCAGATCATCATCCCGGTCGTGTCCAATATCTGGTCCGATGAAAACAAATTCAATTGGCTGGGCGATCTTCGGTATTATAAATACCCTTCCTTTACTTATGGCCTCGGAGGGCGAAGTTCTTTAGCGAATCCAGATAAAGTTGACTATTCCTATTTCAGGGTATATCAGGAAGCATTGAAAAGAATACAATCCGACTTTTATGCAGGATTGGGGTACAACCTCGACTACCACACAAACATTTCAGATCAGGGAACAGGTGATTTCCAGCAATATAATAATCACGCTACCACAACAGCTTCATCCGGATTATTGGTTCATCTCCTCTTCGACGCCAGACAAAACGTGAACAACCCGCCCAGAGGGTATTACGCAAGTATTATTTACAGGTCGAACATGAAGTTTTTAGGGAGCGATCAAAACTGGCAATCCGTTATTCTGGATTTTAGAAAATACATCAAGCTGCAGCCTTATTCCGATAATATTCTGGCCTTTTGGAGTTATAACTGGTTCACTTTCGGAGGGAAAGCCCCCTATTTTGATTTACCCAGCACCGGCTGGGACACCTATTCCGATCTGGGACGGGAATACATTCAGGGAAGATTAAGAGGAACCGGTTTAATCTATCTCGAAGCAGAATACCGCTTTGGCATTACAAAAAACGGATTGTTGGGAGGTGTTGTATTTACCAATGCACAATCCGTAGCCGATTACCCAAGCAATAAATATGACCTTATTTTACCAGGGGCAGGAGTTGGGCTCCGGATAAAAATCAATACACTTTCAAGAGCTAACTTCGGGATTGATTACGGAATTGGGAACGATGGATCTCAGGGGTTCTTCTTTCACTTATGTGAGGTGTTTTAATTGTATTGGTCACCCTTCGGGCATAAATTAGACTAAAAAGAGCTCGCTGTCGCAAGCTCAAGTCTAATTAAATGCCGTTAAATCAGCCAGCAAAGCCGCGTTCGAAATATTAACAGGATTTAATGTAACAGTCTGACCTGAGGTAACAGTTATCGTCTGGGAATCATACACCAAAGAATTACCTGAATTGGAATCCGTAGAAATAGCGACATACGTCAAAGTTGTACCAGTCGGGACCGCCAAAGAAGTCAGGTTGTAAACCTGCATCATGCTGTGAATGCCTTTAAATACAAGGTAAATATCAATATTCTGACCGTTCGTGGAATTGGATGGTGGAGTAAATGTAATGGTAGTACCCGCATTCGGGTAAGTATAACTCTGGGCACAGCTCACGTAGCCCATCCTCGCAATGAACATCTCACAGTATTTTGAAAAAAGATAGACTTTGGAAAGTGTATCCGGTTGTTTGATAGTAGGATCCAGAGAAGTCACATTACTGGTCCAGTCGGTGATATTCCTGCTGCTGACTGTATTTGGAAAGCCATAATAAACATTGTTACCCGCGATAAAAGTAATGTTGGAATCCAATACCATAGGGTATTTTTTACCTGGTCTGAGCACCAAAAGGGTAGAACCTTTATAGGCCTGAATACTGATCTCCGCCTGAGACTGAAGTATTTTACCCGCTCCAACAGAAGGAAGCTGCGAAAGTATAAAATCCTTAATAGGGTAATTCTCAATCAGCTTAAGTGTAAAGGGATATCCAACATTTTGTGAAGGATTACCAGGAATCATAAAAAGGCTTGCATTGCCGGAAAGCACAGTACCCATCTTTCCAATAATAGGTCCTGTTCCGGGCGAATCCACTGTAAAAGTCTGTACCTGTTGCTGGTTCGCGGTGTAGAACGAAGAAGCTGCCACATAATTAGGGCCGGGCGTTTTAACAGGAGCCCTTTGTTTGGTGCAGGAAGAATAAAAAATAATACTTGAAATAAATAGTAAAACAAAAGCGATGTTTTTCATCCGAATTAATAGTTTAGTTTTTATTGCTTATTTCTTTCAATTGTAAAACTAATATACTCAATTTCCCGAATCCGGCAAGGCTGCACGCTTTCCCCCATCACCCGAAGGCAACTCCAATGCCTGAATACGCCCGATAGAATTTCCCGCAATCCCCTTAACAGCACTATACATATGAGTTGTATTCAGCACCACCTTCTGTATCTGCTTTTCCCTTTTCTTCCAGATACCCTCCATAGCCCGGCGTTCCGTATCCAGATCCGTCTGCATCTGAGTAAACCCTTCCACGATAGCTTCCACCTGCATCCTAAACTCATTTCCTGTTAAAAAATTGTACAACAGGCTCATTTTCTCCCCTTTATTTTCCTGCACAACCCCAGCCTGATTAATCAGAATCACCGACTCCCTCAGAACAAAACACAAAGCCTTGAATTCCTCAAACGTACAAATCCAGACACCGTCCTTTTGAGATAAGCGTTCCACCCCCTTTGGTAAAGCCTCCGTAACAAGTACACCAAAAGTTGCATTCTTTGCCCGCATATCTTCCTTAAACTTTTCTATCCAGGTGGCCTGAAAATCCTTGGTGCGCTTACTTTCATAATAAATACATCCGCAATTCTGATGCGTCTGGGTGTTGACGATTTGCAGGCAATCCGCTCCCCTAACCCCTTTTTTAATTTCAGCAAGCGTATCAAATGGAAAATTTGCCTTCAGCCATTCCTCAATGGCCAGTTCCTGCACTTCACCCTGCAATTGCATAGAGCCCTGCTCCTGCTTACGCTTCATTTCAATTGTCAGCTTACGCTGATCCTCCAATTGCTTCTGCAATTCCTTAACAAACAACTCATTCTTCTCCTGCTCACTCTTACGAATTTTATCTTTCTCCTCCGTTATTTTCTGATTCAGCATTTTTTGCGCCTCCGCCTCAATCGCTTCCTTTAACTCCCCCTTCTCCCGTTTTAATTTCTCGACCTCCCCTTTCGTCCGGTTCAATTCTTTTACCTGCTCCGATTTCTCCGTCAATTCCTTTTGAATCAAAGCCATCTGTTCCGATTGCTCCTCCAGCAGTTTAGTCTTGAGTTGCTTTTCCAGCAGGAGCTTCTCCTCCTTCATTTTGGCATTGAAACGCTCCTGGAACAATTCATTTTCCTTCAGCTTCTTCTTTTCAAAGTCTTCCTTTTGCTGGTCCAGCAGCGCAAATTCTTTTTTGAATTTTTCCCGCTCCTCGGCTAACTGAGCATTGTATTTTTTCTTAAAATCATCCTCGAGCTGATGCGAAAGAACGTCCTGCACATCAATAGCAGTGGCGCAGTTAGGACATTGTATTTTAGTAGTACTACTCATCTATATGATTTATTTAACAAACGTTCCAAGTTTTTACAATTCAAACAAAAAAAGAAAGCACCGTTCATCGCTGCCAATAAATCGCTCTTTCGCACTGGCTGGCTGCTCGCGATTTCTTGAAGGCTCTTCACTGCTGCTTTCTTTTTATCAGTCAAAATCAGGTACAACTACTTACTTGTAACGCATGACCAACTTGTCTTTCCTGGAGGTCACAAATTGTGACCTCCAATTTTTGAACTCTTTATCCGTCTTTTCGAACATAAAATGATTAGGGAAGATATCAAGATTTCTTCTTACCGGTTGTTTCAGGACTCTGGTATCAACATTGTACAATTCAACAAGGTCTCTGTCAAGTATTGCTTTCTGTTCTCTAATGTAGCGTATTTTATTCGCAATGACTTCATCTGGAATTACCAACAACGACATTTGATTACTCATATTTGCATCTTAAAGTTCACAAATCTATTATAAATATCTGTACATGAAATATTGGGTATATAATGTTTGTCACATGGTTTATTCTGAAAGTTTCTGATTTAGTCCGAATAATAATGGGAACCCTAAAACCTAATGGTGGAGATTATTACAAAAAAATAAAGCAGCAGTGAAGAGCCTTCAAAAAATCGGGAAGACGGCAAAGTGTGCAAGCATTTTTTGATGTTATTTCCGGGTCGGGCATTTGACGAAAGCAGGCGCTGTCCGAGGCCACAGGCCGAGTTCGCCTGCGCAGCGAAATAGCATCAAAAAATCCCCGATTTATTGTAAGCGACGAACGATGCTTTATTTTTACAATCAAAAATACGCCGGACAAACATCAACCCTTCTGCGGTAACAATCCCCGAAAGAATACAGAATCCCAATGTGCAGACTAAACTCCTGCCACTTAAAATCATACCTCACTTCAGCAAAAGGCCTCCAGCAAGTGCTACCCTTCATAATACCAATACCTCCTTCTTCCGTAATATTATTCTGAGTAGCGTTTTTTCCCGTAAAATGAGAAGCGTTTTGCCAATCATTGTAATAACCGGCAAACAAGGGATAGAGGGACCAGACTCTTTTGGGAAACAGATTATACTGAAGCGCCGCACCTGCATAAAACTCATGGATTGTATTGAAAGGAAAAAAATAATTAAACTGAGGAGAAACAGCCAGTTGCCTCCACACGGGCACATAAGCCCTGGCGCCAAGCCCTAAGCCATTTGTCTGAAAGTCATAAACCCCGCTTGCTCCAATTGCCCAATGTTCAGTTTGAGAAAATACTGCAGGACTGCAAAGAAAAAAAAACAGGATGTAAAAAATCCTGTTTCCCCTTGTAAACTTATTTATTATTACGGCTTCTTTCAACTTAACATATTCAGCTATTTTCAAAATTCCATCAACGCTAATGTCCTCCCCCATCAATTTCCCCTTCCTCCAAAGGAACTGTCTGAGGCACATAATCCAGTCGTTTACCCGGCTTGCTGTAATCGTATGCCCAACGGTGTACAACCGGAAGCGCACCTGGCCAGTTGCCATGGGTATGCGCCATAGGAGTCGTCCATTCAAGGGCATTGCTATGCCATGGATTCTGCTCAGACTTCGGTCCCCGGAACATGCTGTAAAAGAAATTAAACACGAAAATAAATTGCGCAAGTGCACCAACTATAGCGAAAACAGAAACCAGCATGTTCAGATTCACCAGCTGATCAAACATTGGAAACGCACTGTTGGTATAATAACGTCTCGGCACACCTGCCAGCCCTAAGAAGTGCATCGGAAAAAACGTGCCATAGGCACAAACAAAAGTAAGCCAGAAATGCAGGTATCCCATCTTCTTATTCATCTGCCTCAGGAACAGTTTAGGGAACCAATGATAAACACCTGCAAACATACCCAACACAGCAGATAACCCCATCACGATGTGAAAGTGAGCAACTACAAAATAGGTATCATGCACCGGCACATCCAGCGCAGAGTCGGCCAGAATAATACCCGTCACACCCCCGGTAACGAATGTAGAAACCAAACCAATCGCAAATAACATGGCCGGAGTGAATTTGATATTTCCCTTCCATAAAGTCGTGATATAATTAAACGCCTTCACCGCAGATGGAATCGCAATCAGCAAGGTCGTGAACACAAAAACGGAGCCCAGAAAAGGGTTCATCCCCGTAATAAACATATGGTGACCCCAGACAATAAATGAAAGGAATCCAATGGCCAGAATAGAACCAATCATCGCACGGTATCCAAAAATTGGCTTGCGGGCCTGAGTAGCAATCACTTCTGAAGCAATCCCCAGGGCTGGTAACAATACAATGTACACTTCCGGATGGCCCAGGAACCAGAATAAATGTTGGTACAGAATAGGGCTTCCACCGCTGGATTCAAGGGCTTGCCCGCCGATATAAATATCTGACAAATAAAAACTTGTACCAAATGTCCGATCCATCAGGAGCAGTACAACAGCAGAAACAAGCACAGGGAAAGACAATACCCCAAGAATAGCCGTCACCAGGAATGCCCATATTGTAAGCGGCAGACGTGTCATGGACATCCCCTTTGTACGCATGTTAAATACGGTGATAATATAATTCAAACCTCCCAACAGAGCAGAGATCACAAATAGCGTAATACTCAGCAGCCATAAAGTCATACCCGTACCTGAACCTGGAATAGCCTGAGGCAATGCACTCAAAGGAGGGTAAACTGTCCAACCGGAAGAAGCCGGACCTCCTTCCACAAAAAGTGAACAAAGCATCACCACACTTGAAATAAGAAAGAACCAGAAAGAAAGCATATTTAAAAAGCCCGATGCCATATCCCTTGCACCCACCTGATACGGAATCAGCAAATTGGCAAATGTACCGCTAAGCCCGCCTGTCAAAAGAAAGAACACCATGATGGTACCGTGAATCGTAACCAGGGCCAAATACATATTCGGATCAATCGTTCCACCTTTACCCCAATGATCACCCAGCAAATATTCAATCAGCCAGAATTTATGATTAGGCCATCCCAGCTGAAGACGGAACAAAGATGACATCACCATCCCCACAAGTGCCATTACCACAGCTGTAATTAAAAACTGACGCGCAATAACCTTATGGTCCATGCTGAAAACGTACTTCGACAGGAACGATTGCTCGTGATGCTCATGAGCATGCTCAGGGCTATGCCCCTCTTCCCCTCCATGTGCACTGTGTTCGTGATGATCCGACATACTAAATTATTTTAAAACTATTCGTACTATTTATTTTTTCGCAAAAAACGCCTTCTGTTGCCCTAGCCATGTGTCATACTGCTCCTGCGTATCCACCACCACATTCATCTGCATATTGGAATGAGAAGCCCCGCATATTTTATTGCACAAAAGGATGTAATTAAACTCATAAGGCTCCTCGCCTTTTTTGGCGCGGATCTCATTAATCCGTTTGACCTGATCAATCACATAAGGCTTTCTGCGCATTTCATCAGTAGTAATGGAAGGCGTCATGTGCATGGAAGTAGTCATCCCGGGCACCGCGTTCATTTGTATCCTGAAGTGAGGCATAAAAGCACTATGGATCACATCCCGTGAATTAATTTTAAATTCAATTTGTTTGCCAACCGGAATATGTAATTCATTGTGAACTACAATGTCATCCAAACCTGCAGGATCCAGGGTGTCCATTCCAAGTGCGTTGGCACCTCCAATGTTTTTGAAGTTCGACCTGCCAAGTACATTGTCTTTACCGGCATATCGGGCAGTCCAGTCAAACTGTTTGGCGTACAGCTCAATCACAATAGCATCCTGTGAAGCAGGTTCAGTAATCGTATTCCACATCTTTAAACCCAAAATGATAATCACTGCCAGAACAATGGCGGGAACAACCGTCCAGATCATTTCCAGCTTGTTGTTATGCGGATAATAAGTCGCCATCGAGTCCGGGCGGCTGTAATATTTATAAGCAAAATAAAATAATAAAAAATTAATGATAAAGAACACAATAATTACCAGCCACATATTAAACCACATCAGCCAGTCCAGGTCCTTGCCATGAACAGAGGCTGCTTCAGGGAGCAACATGTCCTTGTAGTTAAACACCTGCCAGATAAAAAAAGCAAAAAACGCAATCAAAAAACCCATGATCAGCTTACCCTGAGTACGGTGATCCTTATAGTTCACCTCATTACTCTTAGCTCCTTTCAATTCCGAAGCCAGTTCAAAAACCCGTACCAGCTGCGCAACGGTAATTATCAGCAGAACAATAGCTACGTAAACCAATACCTGAATCATACGTCTGTATTTTAATTAAAAAAAATCAACCTCTAAAAAATAAAAACTAAATATGCAAATGCTTGCTTTCCTCCAGAAAAGGGTGATTCTTCACCATCAACGGCGCTTTGGCAAGATTATTCAACACAACATACAGAAACAGTCCTAAAAACCCTAAAAACAAGGTCACTTCTGTAATACCTAAACGCCAGTGCGCATGGACAGTAGCCGGCATCACCATATTGAACACATCCAGCCAGTGAAAAAGGAAAATGCAGCAACCCACAATCACCAAAAATCCATAGTTACGCTTGGCATCTCTCGACATCAGCATAATCATAGGGAAAGCAAAGTTTACAAAAAAAGCAGGCCAAACCGTCCAGCGGTAACCAAATTCATGAATACGGTCATAAAAATAACTCACCTCTTCAGGGACGTTGGTGTACCAGATCAGCATAAACTGCATGAAATACAGGTAGCTCCAGAGGAAACTCACTGCAAACATCCATTTGCCCAGATCATGAATTGTACTTTCCTGAACTTCTTCCAGATAGCCATTCTTCTTAAGCCATACCGTCAACAGCGTGATCGTAATTAAAGAGCTGATCCACATACCGGAAAACGTATACCATCCAAACATGGTGCTTGCCCAGCGAACATCCAGCGACATAAGCCAGTCCCAGGACATGGTAGAAGAAGTAAAACCAAAAAACACCAAAAATATGGCAGCCGATTTAACATTTTTAAAGTGAACGATATGGTTCGCGTCACCGTTCAGATCAACCTCCAGCGAACGCCGGCGGAACAAGCGCTGGAAGGCTCCCCAAACTAAAACATATCCCAATGTACGTGCAAAGAAAAAAGGTAATTTAAAATAGGAATGGTTATGCGCCACCTTTTCGTCAAATAATGGATTCGGCTTATCAAGCGTACCTTTGGTAAACAAATCACTGTTCATCCACTCATATAAATTATGCGCTTTAAACTCTCCCAATACCAGCATTAACACCATCAAACCAAGGCCAACAGGCAAATAACAGGTCACCGCTTCCATCACCCGTTTTACAGTTGTTGCCCAGCCCGCCTCGGCAGCATATTGCAAAGCCAGAAAAAAGGTACCTGCCAGACTAATCCCCATAAAGAAAAAAGAATTCACCAGCATATTCGCCCAAAACCGGTTGTGGTTATAGTGACCTGCCATATCAGCCGGCACATTACTGTCGCGCACATATCCCCAAATCAAACCTATGAAGCCAATGCCCATCAACAGGTAGCATAAGCGTTTAGCCTTATCTGTAAACGTGAAAGTCTGATTCATAATTATGTGTATATATTTCTAATCTTTTTTACTTACCTCGTTTTATTTATTTTACGGGGTTCGTGATTACTTCGTAACTGTCACATTCCTTCGCACTTACCGGCTCAAATAGCCCCCGGCTATTTATTCACTCTTTTCTTTTCTGTGTTCATGATTACTTCGTTTCACTCAGTAATTGCCCTCTAAGATTTATCCTTTATATGCTGTAACTTCTGAACATAATGCACCAGTTTCCAGCGCTCCTCCTGAGTCAACTGAGAAGCGTGCGAACCCATTAAGCCCTTTCCATAAGTCATCGTAAAAAACATCTTTCCGGCAGGCAAATTTTTCAAAGTCCCGGAATAAGCAGGAGGAGCCCCTGGTAATTTGGCGGCCACAGGACCATCCCCCATACCCTGGGTACCGTGACAATGCACGCAAAACTTACCATATAATTCTTCTCCCTCCTTCATAACGTCATCCGTCAGGGGAACAGGATTTTTCAATTCACGTCCCGCTGCAGTATAACCCGCTGTATCATTCGCATAGGCAAAAGGCATGAAGCCCCTTGGAATAGTACCGGCAACAGGTTTACGACTGCCAATGCTGTCCAGGTAAAGCGGATTTGCATTATACACCTCCACCGAAGGAGAGCGGTACATATCAGGCATATACTCTATCCCCGGACTGTTCGGGTCCTTCTTCCCGCAGGAATCAAAGACGATTACCAAAGTGACCAATGAAACAATCCCGGATAAAAACCTTTTAATCATACTATATAACATTTATCATTATTGGCATTTAGCAAACATGTATTTCCGAAGCACCCGTCTCTCTTAATGCTGCTTCAACTTTACTTTGATCGCCCTGATTGATTTCAAGCAACATTAAAAATTTATTATCCGTCGTGCGGGGATCAGGATTCTTGGCCTTCACACCCGGCATCAGCCAGCTTCTGAGAAAAAAGGTGATCGCCATTCCATGTGCTGCACATAAAACAGTACTTTCAAAAGTGATGGGGATAAAAGCAGGGACATTCAGCAGATAACTAAAATTAGGTTTACCACCAATTTCAGTAGGCCAGTCAGTTACCATCATGTACCACATCATCCAGGTAGCCAAAGACATGCCCGTCAAACCGTATATGAAGGCACAAATCGCCAGTCGTGTACGTTTAACCCCGATAATCGGATCAATACCATGTACAGGGAAGGGCGAAAAAACTTCCTTAACATGAATTCCCATGCCGACAATTTTAATAGCTCCCTCTTTCAACTGTTGGTCGTCATCGTAAATCCCGTGAAGTGTTATTTTATTCATATCTGTTAATTTAACCGCCTCTAAAATCTTTTAAACTTCTATTACTCGTGCCCAGGTTTATTTTTATATTCCGAACCAGACAGCTTCAAAATTGATTTCAATTCACTCTGTGCAATAACAGGGAAGAACCTTGCAAACAACAGGAAGAAGGTAAAAAACATTCCGATTGTTCCGACAAAAATGCCAATGTCGACAAAAGTAGGATGGTACATATTCCAGGTAGACGGAAGGTACGTACGGCAAAGAGTAGGAACGATAATTACAAAACGCTCGAACCACATACCAATGTTCACGACGATCGAAAGAATAAAAGTGAACACCAGACTGGTTCTTATTTTTTTAAACCAGAACAGCTGAGGAGAAACCACATTACAGGTCATCATCAGCGCATAAGCCCACCAATAAGGGCCAGTAGCACGGTTAATAAAGGCATACTGCTCCCACTCCACTCCGGAATACCAGGACATAAACAATTCTGTCAGATAAGCCACCCCAACCAATGTCCCCGTAATAATGATTACAATGTTCATGTACTCCACATGTTTCACCTGAATATAACTCTCCAGACTAAACACCTTGCGCATGATAAGAATAAGCGTCTGCACCATGGCGAAGCCGGAAAAAACGGCACCCGCAACAAAATAAGGAGGGAAGATTGTCGCATGCCAGCCAGGTAACACCGCAGTAGCAAAGTCAGTAGATACAATGGAGTGAACAGAAAACACCAGAGGAGTAGAAAGTCCGGCCAACACCAATGCCACCTCCTCAAAGCGGGTCCAGTCTTTCGCACGGCCACTCCATCCGAAAGAAAGCAAGCTGTAAATTTTCCTGGCCAACGGCTTCGTCATCCGGTCACGGATAGTCGCAAAGTCAGGAATCAGACCGGTGTACCAGAAAACCAGTGAAACAGAGAAATAAGTAGATACTGCAAAAACGTCCCAGACAAGTGGCGAATTAAAATTGATCCACAAAGACCCGAACTGGTTAGGAAGAGGAAAAAGCCAGTAATCAAGCCATGGGCGGCCAGTGTGCATGGTCACAAAAATAGCCGCACACATCACGGCAAAAATCGTCATCGCCTCCGCAGAACGGTTAATCGCCATACGCCATTTCTGACGAAACAACAGAAGCACAGCGGAGATCAGCGTTCCGGCATGACCGATACCAATCCACCATACAAAATTGGTGATATCCCAGGCCCAGTCTACACCATTGTTGGAACCCCAAACACCAATACCGGTACCAATTGTATAACACAAACACACAAGACCCCAGGTAAACGTCACAGCCGCCAGGGTGAACACAATCCACCAGTATTTATTGGCCTTCCCCTGAACCGGGCGGATAATGTCATCGGTAATATCCTTGTACGACTTATTACCAACGATTAAAGGCTTACGAATTTCTGATTCCTGATGCATATGCAAATATTAAATTACGATTCTTTCTTTTCCATCTTAGGTTCGCTCTTACGCTCCTGCTCACCCTTGGCTTCAGCCATCTCCGGCTCCGCATTCCTTACTTTAACCAGGTAAGACACGTTCGGCTGAATGTTCAATTCGTGCAGCATAAAATAATTCCGTTCGTCCTTACGGTATTTGGCAATTGCACTTGTTGAATCATTAATGTCACCAAAAACAATCGCATCAGTTGGGCAACTTTGCATACAGGCCGTTTTGATCGCACCATCCTGCAGTTTATGCATAGCCTTCTTGGCATCCAGTTTTCCAGCCTGAATCCGCTGAACACACAAAGAACATTTCTCCATCACACCGCGGGAACGTACCACCACATCCGGATTCAGCACCATGCGACCGATATCATCCTGAGCAGGGTTAAGACCTGCAAACTTGTCATTCTCATTTAAATTATACCAGTTAAAGCGACGAACTTTAAAAGGGCAGTTGTTGGCACAATACCTCGTACCCACACAACGGTTATAGGTCATTTGATTCAAGCCTTCTGAACTGTGATTGGTAGCCAGAACAGGGCAAACCGACTCGCAGGGAGCATGGTTGCAATGCTGACACATCACAGGCTGGAAACTCACCTTTGGATTCTGTGCGCTTGGATTCTCCATCTGCAGATACATATCCACCGGACCAAGTTCTTTTTGCTCAGCCACTTCCTTCGACATATCCGATTGGTAATACCTATCAATTCTCAGCCAGTGCATCTCACGTGTACGTCTCACCTGATCCTTGCCAACCACAGCCACATTATTTTCCGCAGTGCAGCTGACTACGCAGGATCCACATCCAATACAGGTATTCAGGTCAATCAGCATACCCCACCAATGACCAGGACGATCGTGATTATCCCAAAGCGTTTCCTGAACAGGGTCCTTTTTACCAACAGAAGTAGTTAATTGTTCCTCTTCATTTCCGGCACCCGCATTCTTTTTATATTCTTCCAGACTTGTTTCACGCACCAGGTTTCTTCCCATAATTGTATGGTGTACCTGTGTAGCGGCAAGCTCAGTCGTACTCTTTTCGGCCGACAGAAACACATCGCCGGTATTATAAGCCATGGCCCCGTTTACAACCTGTATAAGAGGATACGCATTTTGTCCAATCACCCCTGCATGTTCACTTAGTTTACCCGCCCTGGCGCGTCCATACCCCAATGCTATACCAATCGTACCGCGCGCCTGTCCAGGCTGAGGATAAACAGGTAAGTCGTGAATAATTGTATTTCCAAAAGTCACATCTACCACACTTGCTTCCCGGTCCTGGCGCTCCTGCATCTTATATTTCC
>JABDEY010000028.1 GCA_013286805.1 Bacteroidota bacterium
GGCGCTTGCATAGGTATGCGTTGGGTTTTGGACTGCAGAAGTATTGTTGACTCCGGAACTCGGCTCACCAAAATACCATTTCCAGCCTGTAATGGCTCCGGGGAACACAGTGGACCCATCGGTAAACTGAGAAGGGTTATTCAGGCATACCGTATCATCGGAAAATGCAGCGGCAGGCGGAACACCGGAATGATAGGGCAGGGTAATGGAATCCTTGCAGCCCCCGAATGTCGTGACAACTAATTTAATGCTGTCCGTGCCAAGAGCGGCATAGGTATGTGGAGGTGGATTTGCCGGAGGTACGGTGGTAATGATGGTTCCATCCCCGAAATTCCATACTTCAGTTTTTATTCCTCCGACAGGTGTGGATGCATCGGTAACTGTTGCAACGGTATTGCATTGTGCATTCGGAGCGGTAAAGGCCGCCTTAGGCAAAGGCGTGACCACGACATTTTGTGTAATGGAATCCTTACAGCCGGAAGCGGAGGCTTCCACCAGCTTAACAGAAAAAGTTCCAGCAGTAGCATAGGTGTGAGTAGGATTCTCAATAGCACTGGTATTATTCACCCCGGAAGCCGATTCGCCAAAATCCCAGGCCCAGCTTGCCGCCTGGCCTACAGGCGTCTGGTCTGTAAAAACGGTGCTGCTGTGCAGACATACCGTATCCGCTTTAAATGCCGGACTGGGCGGAGCTCCCGCACTGAAAGGGTGGCTGATGGAATCGATACAGCCATCTGCCGTGGTTACGACTAAGGTAATCGGCTTTGCAGGGTTGCTTGCATAGTTATGAGGAGGAGGATTTTGTAATGGGGGCGTGGTGCAGAAGGTTGTTCCATCTCCAAAGCGCCAACACTCTTTCACAATGGCACCAGGGTTTGCCACAGTAGAAGCATCAGTAAATTGGACATTGCTCAGCGAACATAGTGCAGAAACCATGGTAAATGCTGCAACAGGAACAGGGTTTTGAGTAACACAATAAGATAATTGTTTCTGACATCCGGTTGTGGTCACAAGTGTTACAGAATAGCAGCCTGCCGTAGAAGTAACAATGCTGTCTGCTGTCTGACCGCCCGGTGCCCAGTTATACGTGGCATAACCCACCGGAGCAGAAAGTGTCACAGGAACTGCTCCGCACAGTGGGACATTCTGTGTGATGGTCAGGGGAGAACAGGAACAGGCAATATAGGCATATCCAAAATGTCCGCCCTGATCACAATCGGAAGCTATAAATCTGGCAGTTAATACTTGATTGGGGTAAAGTGAAAGGTCAACCGTTACAGGTGTCCAGACTTTATAAACAATGTCAGTCACACCACATCCTGTAACATTCGCCACAGAGCCTGGTATTGCGCAGCCTGTAGGATCGGTGCAGGAAATATATTTATAATAAGAGCAGGGAATCTGCACCCCTGCTGCAGTATACACCCCTACTTCAAAAAATGGGGCATCAGCTGCGGAGTGAAAACCCTCCAGAACGACTGCATAGTTATAAGTGAAAACAGCATTCCCGGCGGCCGGAACCGTAAACGTATAATCCAGTTCCTCCGCAATGTCATCCGGTGAAAGATGCCCGGTTTGAATGGTAGTGCCTAGTTTTGCTGAATAGGTGTAACCGGGACAGACCACCGGAAATGCGTTGGTGCAGGGATCTTTGGCGGGGCCTGTCATAATCGTGTGCAGATTGGTCACAAATCCAGGGGTAGTGCATACACCACCGGAAGAACAAGCGGAGAAGAATCCTGCGTTTGGATTACAACCGGAACACCCCGTCCATCCTGAAAATGTACCATTGGCAAAATCTGAATTATTACAGAAAGCTGCATTTAAAGTAGAATCAGGAGGAAGAACAATTCTTTGAATCCGTGGATCCGGAATGTTGTATTTCCTGGCAATGAACAACCTCCTCATGCCACCCAGATAAACAGGCCATGTCACAGGCCTGTTGGCTTCCAGGTTATAATCCCTTAAGATTGCCGCTTCATCAAATCCGGTTAAGGAATCATTGGCATACTTAATCACCTTAGGCATCAATTCCTGAGAAAACAAGCCTGTACTTAACAGATTTGCCAACACCAGAAATGAAATAATCCTGAAAACGCCGATAAAACGAGTACGTAGAAATTGAACCATGAATGAAAATAAAGTGAAATTCAGAAGGACAATAATAGCACTAACAAGTTTAACTAAAAAAAGTTGGATAACCAAGCATTTAGGTGAAAAACGAGTTATAAGATGAAAACTGTCTGACTTTAGAGGAAAACTACATAACGAGCTATATCAATGATTTTACTAATTTTACCGCCGTTAAAATTCATTATGTACAAAGCAGTTAATTCAGGCTATTCTTTTTCAGTCTCCCCTCTGTTATTTGTTTTTCTCGTTTTTGCAATTTCTTCAGGCGGAAAAATGTTTGGACAGAAAAGCGAGTCTCATGAGGGCCCCTGGACATTGCAACAGTGTGTAGAATACGCGTTGAAGACCAGCCTTCAACTGAGACAAACAGAATTGACTTCGGATGTGAATAATGTCAATCTCAAGCAAAGCGAAGCCGGTGTATTGCCTACTTTTAATGGTTTTGCTACGCATACGTATAATGATGGTCCAACGCTTGATCCTTATACCAATACCCTGGCCAATACCACAGTTTTATCCCAACAAATGGGTATTAGCAGTGGTCTGAATCTTTTCAGCGGCCTGCAGAAGTACAATTCCATCAAACAAAACCAGTTCTCGTACCTGGCTGGAAAATATGATATTGAGAAGAGTAAAAATGATATTTCTTTAAATGTTGCACAGGACTATTTACAGATATTGTTTAACGAGGAATTATTGGAAGTCGCGCAAAATCAGTTAGACATTACGCAAAAACAACTGGATCGTACCCAAAAATTGTATAGTGCAGGGACTGTCGCTAAAGGAAGTTTACTGGATATGCAGGCGACCCTCGCTTCGGATGAACTGACGCTGGCCAATACCCAAAATCAGCTGGATTTGTCTTTTCTTGCTATTGAACAATTGATGAATCTGGATTCTACTACAGGATTCAAACTGCAGAAACCTGACTACGACTTACCCCTGGAAAATCTGTTGCTCTTTACACCGGCGCAAATATACAGCGAGGCAGTGAAGCATTTTCCGGAAGTGAAGAGCGCGGAGTTGAAATTAAACAGTGCAGAAAAAGGTGTTGCAGCAGCTAAAGGAGGGATTAGTCCCCAGTTAAGTTTTAATGCGAGTTATGGTACAGGATATTCGGGATTGCCTCAGGAATCGTATAAGATTATAGGATATAATTCGTCAGGACCCATAATTTCTACTACTACTACTACCGATGGTTTTTTAAAACAGTATGATGAAAATGCGAATTCTGCCCTTGGTTTTAAGCTGACTGTTCCGCTGTTTAATGGTTTACAGACAAGTTCCGCAATCAGCAAAGCAAGAATTTCAATGATTAGCGCAGAGGTAACTGTAGAACAGACCAGGCAGGTGCTTAAAAAGAGTATTCAACAGGCCTATGCAGATGCAGGTGCTGCTTTGAAAAAATACATGGCCACTAAGAAAGCGATTGATGCCAGTCAGGAGTCCTTTAAATACAGCGAACAGAAATACAATGTAGGAGCCTTGAATGTGTTTGATTACAATCTGGCAAAATCCAAACTGGCAAAGGCGAAGTCTGATCTGATTCAGGCGAAATACGATTTTTTGTTTAAGTCCAAGGTGCTTGACTTTTATCAGGGGAAAGCCCTTTATTAAAATTTATTTGAATTGTAACGTTAACTGAAAGTAAATGAAGAAAACCTGGATATTTATTTCGTTAGGCATCTTACTCATTGTTGTTTTAATAGTCGTAAAAAAATTCAGCTCAGAGGATGCGCTAGAAGTTGCAACTGAAAAGGCTGCACTGAGAACGGTGATTGAAACAGTTTCGGCAAACGGAAAAATCCAGCCGGAGGTCGAGGTGAAAATAAGTTCGGAGGTCAGCGGTGAAATTGTTGAATTGGCTGTCAAAGAAGGTCAGCATGTCAAAAAAGGAGATATGCTGGTAAAAATAAATGCAACCATTTATGTTTCCGAAATGGAGGCGATGGAGGCAACCATGAATACGTCCAAAGCGAACCTGTCCAATTCCAAGGCCAGGCTGATGCAGGCGGAATCAAATTTTGTCAATACGGATGCTGCCTATGCACGGAACAAGAAATTGTTTGACCAGGGTGCCATTGCTCCTTCTGATTTTGATGCGGCAAAAGCTTCCTATGAAGGTGGGAAAGGGGATGTTGAAGCGGCGAAGCAAAGTGTAGCAGCAGCCGAATTTAATGTAAAAAATGCAGAAGCAGCCTTGAGAGAGGCCAATACCAAGCTGGAGAAGACCACCATCTTTGCTCCTGTGAGTGGGACGGTATCTAAACTGAGCGTGGAAAAAGGAGAGCGGGTTGTAGGGGTTGCCCAAATGACTGGAACTGAACTGATGCGTATCGCCAACCTGAATGAAATGGAGGCGACGGTAGATGTGAACGAGAACGATATTATACGGGTGCATTTGAATGATACAGCCCTGGTTGGAGTGGATGCTGTTTCTTATGAACGTAAGTTTAAGGGCATTGTTACTGAAATGGCTAACTCAGCAAATACCACAGGTGTTTCTGCCGATCAGGTAACTAATTTTGTGGTGAAGATCCGGATTCTTCAGGAGTCTTATAAGGACCTGATTATAGGAGAAGATATCCGCACATCGCCTTTTCGTCCTGGCATGTCTGCTACTGTGGAAGTACAAACCAAACGTATGGCACATATTATTACCCTGCCTATACAGGCGGTTACCACGCGCAGTGATTCTGGTAAAGTAAAGAATGACAAGAAAGATAATGATGAGGATGGTATTAAAGTGGAAAACGAAAAGGATAATAAAATAAAGGCAAAAGAAGAGAACTCAACTAAAATTGAAGAGTGTGTATTTTTATTAAAGGATGGGAAAGCTCTGTTTACGAAAGTGAAGACAGGAATTCAGGACAATGATTACATAGAGATCGTTTCAGGGGTAAAAGAAGGAGATGAAGTTATTTCTGCCCCGTATTCAGTGGTTTCAAAAACTCTGAAAAACGGAACGGCAGTAAAGGTGGTGGATAAATCTGCGTTGTTCAAGGTGCAGAAGAAATAATGGTCGGAAATGCGAAACATTCAGGAGCTCCAAAAAAAGAGGCGAGCGAATACATCCAGCGGATAAGCAAATAACATGGCTTTAATATTAAACTTAGAAACAGCTACTACGGTTTGTTCGGTGGCCCTTTCTGAAAATGGGCATTTGCTGGCCCTGAAAGAAATTAACGCCGGCTACACCCATGCAGAGAATCTGACGGTTTTTATTGAAGAGGTTATGCGGGAGGCGGGCAAAAAAATGCCCGAACTGGAGGCTGTGTCTGTAAGTAAAGGCCCCGGGTCTTATACAGGATTGAGGATTGGGGTTTCAACAGCCAAAGGGATTTGTTATGGATTGAATATCCCATTGATCGGAATTTCCACCTTAAAGAGTCTGACAAAGAAAGTCCTTTCCGATCACCGGTTACTGGTTACCGATCACCTTTTATGTCCCATGATTGATGCCCGCCGCCTCGAGGTATATTGTGCTTTATATGATAAGGAACTGCAAGAGGTGGCTGGAATACAGGCTAAGATAATGGATGAACGTTCGTTTGAGGAAGTTTTGAAAACCCGAATGATTTATTTTTTCGGGGATGGTGCGGGAAAGTGCAAGGTGATGTTAGCTGCTAATCCGAATGCAAGATTTATTGAGGATGTACATCCTTCGGCTGCGGGTATGATTTCCTTTTCTGAGGAGGCGTTTAGGGCAGGGCGATTTGAGGATACTGCTTATTTTGAGCCCTATTACCTGAAAGATTTTGTAGGTGGGCCGGTGAAGCGCCCTCCGGGCATAACTTAGTCTAAGCTTTGCGAAATGCAAAGCAGGGCTAAAGTAAAAATCACAAAGCAAGTCAACGTAAAGAGCAAGTCAACGTAAAGAAGCCCTGATTTTTTTGAGGTTTCTTAAGTCAGAAGACCGAAATTCTTCGATTTCCGGCCAGACCCAGGCAGATCGTCGGCTGCAACCCTAATAATCCAGAACCAGTTAAAAAATACCGATTTTGTTTCTACGAGTAAGCCCTTTTTTTGAAGCTCTCATAGGTTTATTTTGATGGACCTTTGAACCTCCATAGGTTCATTTTGGCGGACCTATAAAAACACTCCAAAAACGAATGGGTTCTTTCCCTGGAACTTCAGCGTGGAAAACAGGAAAAATTGCAAAGCAAGTCAAAATAAAAAAGCCCCTATTTTGGGGGGCCTCTGAATTCGCCTGTTTTTTTTACAATTCTTTAGTTGCCTGTATTCGATTTAGAGGCATTGTAATTAATAGAGGAGACTTGCGCAGTTGCAGCAGTTGCTAAACTACCTCCGCCACCAACAACATTATTCAGTTCAGCCTTGTTAAGTTTTTCAACTAGTGCGATTTTAGCAATCTTTGATTGCTTTTCCTTTTTTGATTTGTTAAACATTATCGTTTTTTTTAGCGGGTTAATATGAATACAAATTTAGTAATAAAACCCATAGTCGTACCTCACAATCCGGATGGAAGACTTTTTGAAATCCCGGTTCACTTCTGATTGAAGCAGGCCGGTATTTTTGTCGTATAAATACCCAATGTCGTTTGTTTTTATTCCATCACTGAATATATGCAATCCGGTTAAAGTGCCGGCATTGTCAAACTCGTATTCATAACTATCCCAAACAGAATAGCCTTCGTTACTGGTCATTCTCTTATCGCTCAAAAGCCCTTTGTCAGTGTATTTATAGTTGTTGCGTTCTTTGATCCAGGTTACAGAAAAGTCGAATGTTTCTTCGATAACCTGGTTTTTTTCATTGTAATGAATGATACCTTCTTTATATACCCTGCCTTCGTCATTGAAAAATTTCTTTTTAACCTGTCCGGGCACAAGTAATTCATAGGAAAAACTTTCCAGCGAAAGAACGGTCTGCATTCCTGCTTTGAATTCAGGCATATGTTCCGCTGCATTCACTTCACGGATGACCGTTTCTTTTTTTACGTTGCCTTTTTCATCGTACTCATAATAATTGCTTTTGAAAATTTCCCGTCCAATTACAGAGCTGCGTTTAATCGTGACCCTGTTCTGATTGTCATACGAATAAAATGTAAACACTGTGTCATACAAATAACTGTGTTCAACTTTAGTATAAGGAATGCGGGCTCCTCGTTTTCCGATAGAATAGGCCGGTACTTCTTTTTCAATACTGGATTTGATTTCCGTTATATAGGTTGATATTAATCTTCCCTCGCTGTCATATTCATTGTGTTCAAACAGGCCCTTGTCAGTAATAAACTGATTGTCCGGCTTGTCGGAGATGTGTTTGTCAATGGTTTTAACGTGATGGGTTTTTATTTCGGAAGGTGTGGGTGAAGGGGCCTGGGCGGAAATGATGGCAGAAATAAATAGTGCAGCGAAGGAAATTAAAAAAGTGTTGATGTTTTTTTTGCGGGTCGGCTGGTTGGCCCAAAGGGGAAAACTACAAGCCCCGCTGAAGAATGTAAAGCGCTTCCTCAACCGTTTCGACAGGTAATTTGCAGGAACTGTTTTCGCAAACATAGATCAGTGTCTTATCCTCTGAATACCTGTTTAACAACAAGGGTAAGGTACTTGCTGATGGGCTTCCCGCAAATATCACATTTGGAAGGTAGTGTTTACTGAGTTCCTTTCTTATTTCATCAACATCTTTACCAACAATCGCCACTTCATAAAAAGGAGAGCTGAGGTTCAGCAGCAACATGCACCAATTGGAATAACCTGCTCCATAAGAAGGAATGTTGGGCAAAAGAGCATGAAGCATTTTTTTACTTAATTCAGTGTACCTGATTTCTCCATAAAACCTTCCTAAGGTAAAAAGTGATTTGGCAATGCTGGAGCAGGATGCAGGGATGACATTGTCGGATGTTTCTGTTTTTCGTGTAATTAGTGCCTGATCCAGATCAGAAGTGAAATAAAATAACCCGGTTTGCGCATCCAAAAAATGCGCAATGCAGTAATCCATTAATTTTCTTGCCTGTTCCAGCCAGGTTTCATCAAAGCTGCATTGGTAGAGCGAAATAAATGCCTCAATTGTAAAAGCGTAATCTTCCAGAAATCCGTTGATGGTGGAGCGCCCGTTTTTGTGCGAATGCCAGAGGCTGGCATCAGGCTTCAGCTGTTTGCTGAGAATAAAATTTGCATTTCTCCGGGCCAGTTCTAAAAATTCAGGATTGTCGAATACCCGGTAGGCATCTACCAGACCTTGCAACATCAGAGCATTCCAGGAAGTCAGGATTTTATCATCGAGCCCTGGTTTTGTACGTTTTTCTCTGGTTGTAAGTAAGGCATTTTTGATTTTTGTTGTTTTTTTCTCTAGCTGCTCTGGGCTGAGCTGGTTCCCGCTTTTTGCATAATGTTGTAAAAAATCTTCGTCTGTTTTATCCCTTAACAGAATATAGTTGTCATGCTCCCAATAGCCTTTTTCATTGATGTTGAAATATTCCACGGCTAATCCGTAATCGTCTCCAAGGAGTGATTGTAATTCGTCTTTGGTCCAGACATAATATTTGCCTTCTTCTCCCTCTGTGTCTGCATCAAGGGCAGAGTAGAAAGCTCCTTCCTCAGAACAGAGTTCACGTTGGATGAAATGGACAGTGTCATAAACTACCTCTTTATGTAATTTATTTCCTGAGGCCTGAAATGCCTCCGCGTAGAGTGAAATTAACTGAGCATTGTCATAAAGCATTTTTTCGAAATGCGGAACCTTCCATAAGAGGTCAGTGGAGTAACGTGCAAACCCGCCTCCAATCTGATCATAAATGCCTCCAAAGGCCATTTTTTGTAAAGTAAGTGCTATATGCTTTTCTATTTCCTTATCTGCAGCAAGATGGGCATAGCGGAGCAGGAATTGATAATTATTTGGTAACGGAAACTTAGGAGCATGATTGGGGCCTCCCTCAGTATTGTCTAAGCGTTCTTTCCAATTGCTGACTGTTGTATGCAGGGTGTCAAAGGAAAATTCAGCCTCATCTCTATTGATTGAATTCTGAAACTTGGTCCGATTTGGAACTCCCGGTTCAGAACGCCTGATGCCTTCTGTAAGCTGATCGGCATAATCAGTAACCTTTCCCCTGTCATTTTTCCATAACTCACCCAGATGAAGCAAAATAGTTTGCCATTCCTGTTTTGGAAAATAGGTGCCCCCATAGAATGGGCGCCCATCCGGCATAATGAAACAATTAAGAGGCCAGCCTCCCCGCCCTGTCATCAGCTGAACAGCGCTCATGTATACCTGGTCAATGTCCGGGCGCTCTTCCCGGTCAACTTTTACATTGATGAAATAGGCGTTCATTATTTTGGCGGTAGCTTCATCTTCGAAGCTTTCATGCTCCATGACATGGCACCAGTGGCAGGCAGAATAGCCAATGCTGACAAGAATGGGTTTGTCGAGCTGTTGTGAAAGTGCCAGCGTTTCCTTATTCCAGGCGTGCCAATCTACAGGGTTATGAGCATGCTGCAGCAAGTAGGGGCTGGTTTCGGTTATAAGGGAGTTGGCAGGCAAAATTTGGCGTTAGATTTTTAGGAAAGGTTACACAAGGACAAATATAATCCTCTTACCTTAGAATTAATAAAACAATAGCATCTTACCCGGAATAGAACAGATTATGAAATCCTTCAAAAAATACTACATCATCCCGGCCCCGCCGGAAGACGTTTACCTGGCACTGACCAATCCGCTTACCATACAATTATGGACAGGTTACAAAGCCGAAATGAGTACGGTGCCCGGCTCAGAATTCTCCTTGTGGGATGGGAGCATAACAGGCAAAAATCTGGAATTTGAAGAAAACAGGAAAATTCTCCAACAGTGGTACTTTGGTGATGAGAAAGAGGAATCAATTGTAACTATATTGTTACATCCCCATGCAAAGGGTACATCGGTTGAACTAAAGCAAACAAATATCCCGGACGCGGATTATGCAGACATTGTACAGGGCTGGGACAGCAGTTATTTTGGGGAGTTAAGAATGTTCTACGAAGATTAATTAATTCTCCACCGGCAGAAATGCATAGTTTTTTCCGTACTCCATCATTTGCTCCACAAAATCCATTGGGTACTCAATTTTTACATCCGTGATTTTATCACCAGCCATAACAGGCACCAATCTGGGTTGAATGAAACCCATATACGGGGCGATATTCAATCTGTGATAACGATCAAGTACCTCCTTGTGTAAATCCTGATCTACCAGAACCCCATAGTTCTCAATCAGGTCATGCCCGGCCTTATAGTCGCCTTCGGATTTGATACGCTGAATTTCCATTAACAATGCACCGAAGAGTGTTCTCATCTTAGCGTAATCATTTATCACGAAATAGGTTTTCCCCTCCTTTGTTTTTTTCTCAACCACGTTCTCTTTCTCCCCCTTTTTAAGTACCCATTTAGCAATCATCTGCCTGTTGCGCATGTGGGCCTCTTCGAGGTTATTGCCTGCTTTTATGCGGGCAAGCTGCACCATCAGACCTTTGGTAAGGTACTCATCATACGCTGCTTTGCCATAATCCAGGTTAGGCATCACGCCAATGTCAACTAATTTCTGATCCATCAGATAATAGAGTGCCACCAGGTCTGCACGGGCTTCTTCCAGGGCAGAAGCATAACTCTTCAGTGTTTCCGCAGGTTGTCCGACACCAGGGTTGATTTGCCCCGATGCATGGCCTATAACCTCGTGCATATCGGTATGTAATTTATCCGCGAGGTCAGCGTATTTTTTTACCCTGTCTTTCACTTCATCATTATAGTAAAATTCATCCACAACACCTTTGGAACCAGCCTTCCCGTAAGCATCAACTATATTACCAAGGTTAACGGATTTAGAACCATGCTCTGCCCTGATCCATTCATTGTTGGGCAGATTGATTCCGATCGGGGTGGAAGGGGCTGCATCACCGCATTCCAATACCACATTGATCACCTTGGCTTTAATACCGGTTACGCTTTTCTTTTTGTGAGCATCCATAATCGGACTGTGGTCTTCAAACCACTGGGCCTGGTCTCCGATAGCTTTAATGCGTTTGCTGGCTTCCATGTCCTTAATGGAAACGATGGCTTCAAATGATCCTTTTTTTCCGAGTGGGTCGTGATACACTTCGATAAACCCATTCACTACATCGATGATGGATTCCGCGTCTTTTACCCAGGAAATATTATAATCATCAAAGTCTTTCAGGTCACCTGATTTATAAAATTTAATCATTTTGTCCAACGCGTCTTTCTGAACAGAATTTTCCGCCACCGCGCTGGCTTTTTCGAGCCAGGCCACCATTTTTTCAATCGCAGCCGTGTACATTCCCCCGATCATCCATTTTTTCTCTACCAACATTCCATTCTCTTTTACAACCTTGGAATTGAGCCCGAACATAACGGGCTGCTTGTCATTTTTATCTGCCATACCGTCATAAAAAGCAGAGACTTCTTTTTGTGTAACCCCTTCATAAAAATTGTCCGCGGAGGTTGTGACTAAATCCATTTTGGGATCAAGATTTACCCTTTTTGCTGCAACAGCCGGGTCGTAAATAATTTTAAGAATTTGTACTTCAAATGGAGGGGCATTCGTACTTTCCATATGCAAAGATGGGTCCGCATATGCGGGTAAAACAGGAAATCCTTTCACATCCGAATTTTTAATCAACCCTTTAAAGTAATCCCTGCTGCACTCCGGAAACAGTTTATCATTCGAGTAATGGTGGTGAATGCCATTCGAGAACCAAAACCGCTTGGCATAAGTCAGAAATCGCTGATAATCTTCGCAGTTCTTTGCGCCTTTATAGGTGCTTATAATATTTTCCAGGGTTTTGCGGACAGCGAGGTTGTATTTGCAGTTCTGGTCATAATAAATGTCCCTTCCGCTTAATGCTGCCTGATACAGGTAATACAGCATTTCTTTTTGTTTTGGAGCCAGTTCATTAAAGCCGGGAACTCTGTAACGCAAAATCCGCAGGTCGGCAAACTGATCGACCTGGTAAACGAAGTCCTGATTTTCAGAATTAGATGCAGAAGCAGCTGCCGAAGCATCTTTGGAGTCCGTTTTTTCTTTGGTATTGGTTTCACATCCTGTTGAGATTGCTAATGCTATTGCAAGTGGAATTACTTGAAGAACTGGCTTGTTTAATTTCATGTTTCTTGTTTTGTGTTTTTTAATTGTGCCGCTAATTCAGCTGCACTTTTTGATTATCGTCTATGGGAAATTTCCTTTTATAATAAAACTTCCCTGCTTTAATGTCTCCCTTAATTTTAATATTCACACTCTTGTTCATTGCAATCGCCAGCAGTCCAAATAGTCCCCCACCTCCGGAAAATATCTTTTCCACTTTCCCGGATACGGCAAAAGTATACGTTTCGTTGGAATTGGCCTTAATTTTCACTTTCTTTTTCAGATGGGGACGTCCCAAAGAAACATCGTTCATCTTCACTTCGAGTTCGCTGTTGTAAATGGTAAAGCCAGTATTATTCGGGTTGTTGATCTTCACATCAATTTCCGCCTCGATGCCGTCTTTGTCCATCTTTCCAAGACGGACTCCCTCTATGGTTGAAACACTTATCTCTTTCCAGGGACCACAGGACGTTATCACCAAAGACAGGATAAGGAAAAGGATGCTCAATCTCATTTAGCACCTTGCATTTCAGCATAATAGTTGAAAAACAGAGGAATCGTTTCAATGCCTTTGAAATAATTGAAAACCCCGAAATGTTCGTTGGGAGAATGGATGGCATCCGTGTCCAGACCGAAACCCATTAGCACGGATTTCAAGCCTAACACACTTTCGAACAGGGCTACAATGGGAATACTTCCTCCTCCTCTTGTCGGGATAGGTTTTTTGCCAAAAGTTTTTTCCATCGCCTTGCTCGCAGCTTTGAACGCAATGGAGTCAGTTGGTGTTAAAACCGGCTCACCGCCGTGATGTACACTCACCTTTAGTTTTACTGATTTCGGAGCAATGGAGGTAATGTATTTTGTGAAAAGTTCTGCCGTTTTCTCTGAGTTTTGTCCGGGCACCAGACGCATGCTGATCTTGGCGTTGGCTTTGGATGGAAGAACAGTTTTCGCCCCTTCCCCTGTATATCCGCCCCAGATACCATTTACATCGAGGGTTGGACGAATGCCCGTGCGTTCTATGGTAGTATATCCGGTCTCTCCAAGAATTTCACTGATTCCTATTTCTTTTTTGTAGGTGTCGAGATTGAAAGGTGCCTTGGCCATTTCTGCCCGCTCTTCTTTACTGAGTTCAAGCACACCTTCGTAAAACCCGGGAATGGTGATGTGATTGTTTTTATCTTTCATGGAAGCGATCATTTCGCACAGGATGTTCACCGGATTCGCGACGGCTCCCCCATAAACTCCTGAGTGCAGGTCCCTGTCAGGGCCCGTCACTTCTACTTCCATATAACAAAGCCCACGCAGACCAACATCAATGGATGGAGTATCATTGCCCAAAATGGACGTATCTGAAATCAGGATTACATCGCCCTTCAGCCGTTCTTTATTCTCTTTTAAAAATTGTCCGAGGTTAGCCGAACCTACTTCTTCTTCCCCTTCAATCATGAATTTCACATTGCAGGGCAGGTTGTTTGTTTTCATCATTGTTTCAAAAGCCTTGATGTGCATAAACATCTGGCCCTTGTCGTCACAGGATCCCCTTGCGAAAATTTTTCCGTCTTTTATAACCGGTTCAAAAGGAGGAGAGGTCCAGAGATTCAATGGGTCAGCCGGTTGCACATCATAATGTCCATATACAACAACGGTTGGCAGTTTTACGTCTATTATTTTTTCCCCGTAAACAACAGGATAGCCCGCAGTTTGAACAAGTTCTACTTTATCAGCACCGGCCGCCATTAATTTTGCTTTAACGGCTTCAGCCATTTTCAACACATCAGGTTTGTATTTGCTGTCGGCACTTACAGACGGTATTCTCAGGAGTTCAAGCAGCTCATTTATGAACCGCTCTTCGTTTGTTTTTATGTAATTGTTGATTTCGCTTTTTGTTGATGGACTTGCAGTATTCATGGTGCTGGATTTTGGGAAAATTTTAGGGTTAGACTAAACGGAGTACTATTAATTACGCAAATCTACAAAGTTTCAGTATATTTATTCATGAGCCCGAAAGTATTTCTCTTACTACTGGTTTTTGCCTCTTTTTCGATTGGATGCCCATTTGTGGCACTTGCTCAAAGCACTTCATTTAACTATACAGGTTCTATACAGACATTCACTGTTACGGCTGCTTTTTGTTCTCCTTTCACCATAAAGGCCTGGGGTGCAGGTGGCGGTGGTGGCGGAGATGATTGTGGTGCGAATAATTCTGCAGCAACCGGAGCAGGCGGAGGATATGTAAGTTGTACACTGAATGTAGTTCCTGGTGACGTCCTTACTATTTATGTGGGAGGTTTTGGAAATGGCGGAATAGCAGGCAGTGGTGCCGGGGGCCCTGGTGGCTGGGGCTATGGAATCGGAGGTACAGGTGGAAGTCATGGAGGTGGAAATTTCGCCGGCGGCGGCGGCGGCGGCGGTGGTGGTAGCGCGGTTTTGTTAAATGGTACTGTGGTATTGGTTGCCGGGGCAGGTGGTGGTGGTGGAGCTGCAGGATGGACCCCTTTCTGCGATGGAACACCCGGAGGATTTGGTGGAGCAGGAGGCTCTTCCGGGGCGAACGGAACTACCAACAGCGCTTATGCTGGAGGAACTGCAGGTGCTTCTGCAACCACAGATGGTACAAATGGGACAGCTCCCGGAGGAACTTCAGGTGGCGGTGGCGGTGGTGGTGGATCGAATGGAGGTACCGGAGGAGGAGGAGGAGCAGGAATTACAAATGATGATGCAGGCGGGGGCGGTGGAGGAGGAAATAGCTTTTGCGGAGGTGCAGGAATTGGCTGTGTGCTTACAAATGGAGCCGGTACGGTACCTGGAAACAGTGCTGATCCTGACAGACCAGCTGGAATTGCGCTGGGAGGAAGCGGTACAACTTCCAATGGCGTTTCCGGAGCGTCAGGAGGAGATGGGTTCGTTAAAATCTTCTATTCAGCACTTACCGTTACTATCAATTCCACACCTGCAGCCTGCAGTGCGAATAACGGCTCAGCTTCAGTAACAACTACCGGAGGGACTGGTGCTTATACTTATAACTGGAGTAATGGAGCCAGCTCGCAGACCGTGAATAATATTTTATCCGGCGGTTATACGGTAACCGTGAATGATGCAAGTGGATGTAGTTCAACAAGTAATGTAACAGTTAAAAGCTCAGGAGCGACGGCCACTATGGGCCTTCCTTCAAACGTCAGTTGCAGTGGGAATGCAGATGGTTCGGCAACAGTCAGTGTAACCGGAGGGACACCTGATTATACGTACAACTGGAGTAATGGAAGCAGTTCATCCAGCAGCAGCAAATCCAACCAGCAGAATGGATTATCAGCGGCCGGATACACAGTGACAATTATTGATGCAACAGGATGCACGGGCACAACGGATGTTACAATAACTGCACCCGGGCCAATTCTGCCGGTTGCGGCGGGCAAATCAACAAGCTGCGGATTGAACAACGGTGTCGCAGGGATAACAGCAAGCGGAGGTACAGGAGCACTTACTTATAACTGGAGTAACGGGGCTTCAGGTTTAACGGATTCGGGGCTGGCCGCGGGAGTTTTTACGGTCACTGTCATGGATGCCAATGCCTGCCAGGCAACCGCAACTGCAACCATTAACGCCAGCACTGCGCTTGTCGTTTCGACTATTGACTCTGCCAGCCTAAAATGCTTTGCAGATAACAGCGGATCAGTCAGTGTTACTGCAACAGGTGGAACAGGCGTATTAACTTATTTATGGAGCACAGGTGCGACCTCGGCAACTATTTCTGCCCTTGCCGCTGCATCTTATTCTGTAACTGTCAGTGATGCAGCCGGCTGTCAGCTAATAAGTACTGTTGCCCTCACCCAGCCTTTGAGTCTTGGTTTATCGGCTACTGGCATTAGTGCCAAATGTTTTGGAAATTGTGATGGACAGGCTGTGATTATTCCTACAGGAGGAACACCTCCCTTAACGGCGTTATGGAGTACAGGAGGTACAAACCTTAACATTAATGGGCTGTGCTTCGGTAATGTAGCAGTAACCATAACGGATTTAAATGGCTGCCACCATGATACGATCATCTCCGTTTCTCAACCCGCAGCACTTGCAGAAACCCTTGGAAGCAGTCCTGCGGATTGCAATCAAAGTAATGGCAGCGCATCCGTTCTTACGTCCAAAGGCGGGACCGGAGCCTATACCTATAGCTGGAGTTCAGGGGCAACAGGAATTACTTCACTGAACATTCCGCCCGGAACCTATACCGTGACTCTGACCGATGTCAATGCCTGCACAAGTACTTCAACTACGGTTGTACTCAATACACCCGGAGTGAGCGCTGCTTTGTTGAATACCACACCTGTTGCTTGTTCTGGCAATTGTACCGGGAGTGCTTCTGCACAGGCAAACGGGGGAACCGGGCCCTTTACATTTAGCTGGAGTAACGGAAGCAGCAGTGCAAATCCTTCGGCGCTTTGTCAGGGAGTATATACCCTTACTATTACAGATGGCAAAACCTGCACCTCTGCTATAAGTGCAGTCATTACTCAACCCAAAGTATTGGATTTGCCAGCCATAACCCCCGCCACTGTTTGTTTTGGGCAAACTGCTTCCGTAACAGCCAATCCTTCCGGAGGAACTCCCGCCTATACGATTTCCTGGGAACCGGGTAATCTGACTGGGCCCACTGTTTCCGTGGCTTCCATGTCAATTGCTACTTATACGGTTTCAGTAATGGATGCCAATGGCTGTACAGCGCCGACCCAAACAGTAGCGATCAACCCGGTTCCAACAGGTAGTTTTACAGCGGATACAACGATTGGCTGCCCATTGTTATGTTCAAATTTCAGTGATAAGAGCACCCTGGCGGGAGGTACGATAACCACCTGGGCATGGACCTTCAGCAATGGTGATACTTCCTCCACCCAGAACCCGCATATCTGTTTTAGTCCAGGTGTGTATAATGCCAAATTACAGGTAACAAGTTCAGCCGGCTGTACAGGTGCAGACAGTATTCAGCAAATGATAACAGTTTGGTCAAACCCTGTGGCTGCCTTCACCTCAAATCCTTCCGGCAATGTATCTATTCTAAACCCCATAGTTGGTTTTATTGACCAAAGTACCGGAGGGGTCAACAGCTGGTTGTGGAATTTTGGAGACACGACCGCATTGGATTCCAATCAAAACCCTGTACATAATTACTCCAGCACGGGATACTACTGTACTTTATTAACTGTGGAAAATGTTAACCTCTGCAAAGATACAGTGAGTCATTGCCTGGTGGTAAATTCTGGTTTTACATTTTACATTCCGAATGCATTTACTCCTAATGGTGATAAAATCAATGACTTTTTCTCCGGGAAGGGGACAGGCATTACAGAATACCAGATGCTGGTTTTCGACCGCTGGGGCAATATGATATTCAGGACCCGGGACATTAACGTTGGCTGGGATGGTACTGCTAATGGAGGAACTGAAGTGTCACAGCAGGATGTATACACCTATCAGGTAGAGATAAAGGATGTATTTCAAAAATCCCATACCTACATTGGGGCTATTTCACTGGTGAGGTGATAACATTGGCAGATTTTACATACTGCTGATGGCGATGGCGGCCATTAAGCCGCTCCCCGTTTTCAGCGCATCTTCATCAATGTCAAAGGTATTGCTGTGAACATTGGAAGTAATGCCTTTCGCTTTGTTACCTACTCCTAAACGATAAAAACATGCCGGAATCCTCTGTGAGTAAAAAGAAAAATCCTCACTTGTCATGCGAAGATCAAGTACTTTAATATGTTCTTTACCCAAATAGGTGATAGCTGCCTGCGCTGCGGTTTCAGTCGTTTGTTTATCATTCGATAAAGAGGGGTACCCATCCACAATTTTGAAATCGCAGCTTCCGCCCATTTTTTCGGCAACAGCTTCCGCCCGTTTTTTCATTTTCAAATGCGCCTCTTTGCGCCAGGATTCATCCATCGTCCGGAAAGTCCCTTCCAGTTTCACTTCATCAGGAATAACGTTGGTTGCACCCATGCTGTTTATTTTCCCAAAGGCTAAGACAGTAGGTACGTCCTGACGCAAGTTATAAGGTTTGTTCTCACGCCCTCCCATAAATTCAAGTTCCAGCTCAGTTAAGATGGCAGCAGCAATCAGCAGTGGACTTGTATACGTATGAGGCAATGCCGCATGACCACCCTTGCCTTTCACAGTAATATAAATTTCATCTGTTGAAGCCATGTACTTCCCACTTCGGAAACCTATCAGGCCTGTTTCCATATCAGGTTGCACATGTTGTCCAATGATAAGTGAGGGCGCAGGGTTTTCAAGAACCCCTGCTTTAATCATCAGGGAGGCCCCACCCGGAAACTGTTCCTCCCCCGGCTGAAAAATAAATTTCACAGTGCCATCGATTTCATTTTTCAGTTTATTCAGAATAAAAAGGGCGCCTAACAGACAGGCACTGTGCACATCGTGCCCACAGGCATGCATGACGCCTGGATTCATTGAGCGGTAAGGGGTTTCGTTTTTTTCCTGTATTGGTAAGGCATCCATGTCAGCGCGCAGGGCGATAACTTTTTTCTCATTCAGCCGGCTATCGGAAATCGCAGGTTCATTTCCTGAATTGGATTTTCCACCTTCTATCAATCCCACAATCCCCGTACCGGCAATCCCTGTTTGATGGGCGATCCCATATTCACTCAGCCTTTTTGAAATAAAAGCAGCAGTCTGGAATTCTTTAAAAGATAATTCGGGATTGGCATGTAAATGACGGCGAATGTTGACAAGTTCTGGCTGAAGTTCCCGGGCAAGTTTTTTAATTTCGGTTATTAACGTTGGGTTTAACATTTGCTTAGCACGCAAGGCTGATTGCCTTATTTATCAAGAATCATTTTAATGGAAATGACCAGAATAATCACACCGAAAACTCTTTTGATCGTTGTCTGGTCAAGACCAATCGAAAATTTAGAACCAATAAAACTTCCAAGGATAAACGTACTCGCCACAATGAGAGAAGTCTTAATGTCCACATACCCTGCTTTATAATAATTGAAAAAGCCAAGAATGCCTATGGGCATTAAGAACATTGTAAGTGTAGTTCCCTGGGCAGTATGCTGGTTCATACCCATAAAATAAACCAACGCCGGAGTAATAATAATGCCGCCTCCGATACCCACCATGCCACTCAGCATGCCGGCAATGAGGCCAACAACCAACAGAATTAAGATCAGATTCATAGTATAGGGTTTAGAATTATTCATTTAATCTTATCATTTTTATTGAACTCGTATGCATAAAAACTGATTCAAACAGCCTCAGGCTGTTTGCCCTTTCGCAATGTTAAAAATCTAAACTTAGTGAAACGTACGTAATCTCGGATTGAATCACACGATTCTCCATGCCCCAGGCCCAGTCAACACGTATAAAATATCCAAAAATACGGCTGCGTAAGCCAAATCCCGCGCCTCCGACTAATGGCTCGTTTTGTGTGGTGAGGGTCACGGTTATAGGATTTCTGGGAATGACAGTCGTGGTGATATTATTTTGTGGTCCATAAGGGGATGGACCGCTCCAGGCGGTACCGGCATCCGTGAAGCCAATGATCTGAAAGTTGGAAATGAAGTCAGAACGTATAGGTCGGTTTAAAAAATATTTAAAGATTGGCCAGCGCAATTCATTATTAGCCACAAAGAACGTATTGCCATTCCGGGCATTTTGGATAAATCCGCGTATAGGAGTAGCCAGTGTCTGATAGGCATAATGCTGATCCGTTGCGATATTTGTATTATTGTTAAACTGAGGATTAAACCAGTTATCCACACCTCCGAGGTAATACACCAGTTTCTCTTTTCCAAAGGAAGTGCTTCCTGCGATCCGGCTTGCCCAAATCAGGTTCCGGTGAATTTTCTGATAGTAACGGGCATCAAAGCCAACCACATAAAAGTCCGTCCCCTGTGAGCTTGCCGGAGCGAGATTAGGATCCCCCATCAGGCCGAGTATGGGAGACGGAACTTCGGAACTGGATTGATCAATTCTCCTGTAATACTCCGCAAAGAGTTTAAACCGGAGGCCGTTATATAGGTTCAGCCCTTTGTTGAGGGTATTGTCGAAAATGTATTCCAGCTTGGCAGATGCCCAGGTTTCATAAACATTGGGCTGAAGGGCGCTTAATAAATCAGTTGCTTCCACAACGGTACGGTCATTCCGCAGACCTGCAGTTCCCTGAAGGCAAGTGATTTCACTGAAGGGATATCGGAGTACATACCTGGCCTCATGTGTCTGCACATTTATTAACTGTGTACCATCTGAACTTACCTCTTTTTCTGTAACACGGTGCAGAATTAACTGCCGGTCCAGCCTTCTTATTCTGTTTTCATAACTCAGCAGGTATTCCGCGGTAAGGTCGGTTGATAAGCGAACACCTGCTACGATCCGGTAATCTTCGAAAACATCACTTAACCCCATTTTAAACAGTCCGCTGTAACCTGGATTCTGATACGAAGGACTGCTGGCCGTGAATGGCTGATAGGAAGGACTCAGAAAACTATTATCGAGTTGAGTGACTACTTTATCAGTAGAGTAATTGATGTAATAATTTTTCTGAGGAGCCAGCTTAAAAAGCTTTCTTGAGCTGGAGTCAACCGGAGCCGATGCCCCCAATGCCACCGGTTCCAATCCTGTGACCGAGTCCTTAGCTGCTTTAGAGGGCACATCCACGATGGGTTCCGGCTTTTTGAGAACAGGTTTTGGAACTTCCGTCTCAAAGGCGTAATTATTGATATCAATGGCATCACTGTCAGCGTTGATTGAAGAAGGCTTCAGGGGCTTAACAGGAACACCTGACTTAATGGGAACACCTGAGGCTGCGGAAGTATCAGGAACAAAAGAAATAACAGAGGGAGCCGTTTTCTGTGCAACTTTTGCAGCGTTAGAAATCAGGTTCTGATTGCCTGCAACTTTTGAAGCTTTCTTTTCCTCCCTTACCCTGTCTTCTCTCCAAGCCGTGTTCTTCAATTGCACAGGAACTAATGTAGCCATGGGAGTCAGATCGTTGACATACATCCAGTATTTGCCTTTGGAATAAATGATATCCGATATTTTATGCGCTTTCAGGCTGACATCCTGTTCAATACTGTTTTGGGAAAAATTGGTAATTGGTTTGCCGCTTACCACATAACGGTAATGCGCTGAAGTATCTACAAAACTAATCACGCTGTCGAAACGGGCTACATACCTGTTACGTATTCCATTCTGATCACTCAGAAAAGAATAATGGGTACTGTCATAATCGGCGGGATTCGTTTCATTAATGCCGGGTGTATTCGTCAGACGCTTTAGTACATTGGATTTGCTAACATAATTAAAAACGAAAAGGTCAGTGGTAGGATTTTGCTTCGCATTGAAATTGGTTTCTGTTTCAAAGCGAATGGTGTCCTTGGGCCGGTTAGAGCTGAAAATCAGCTCTTTGGAGCCATGAACAAAGCGTGGATTCAGGTCATCGTAAATATCTTTGGTAATCTGTTCATAACCATTAGAGGCAGCAGTAAAAACAAAAATATCGCTCTGACCTTTCTGAACAGCCGACATCGCAAATTTTTTGCCATCATCAGAATAAGAAAAATCAAGCACTTTGTCGAAGTTGATAATGGTGCGCTTTTGCTTTTGGTGTGATTCCATATCATACATTGTCAGCCACAGTCCACCCTTCTCTTCCGTAATCATTGAAAATAATTTACTGCTTGGGTGCCAGGTCAGCAAAGGGTAGGAGTAATCGTTGATGCGGTCAATTTTGTTTCCCGATTTAAGGATGCGTCTGGGTCTTTTCTTGTTTTTCAGGTCCTGCAGAAAAACCTTGTATTGTCCAAGTTCATTGGTAGCATACACCAGGTAATTTCCATCCGGGCTCACCTTGGCCTGGGAATAGACTCTTGTTATTTTTGGTTTTTTAACTACCGGAACTCCATCAGGCATAGTTTTGGATTTGTCATGATCCTCATACCTGTTCTGGTAATAGGCAATGTAATCCCTTGAGAGACTTTCCATGGATACACCCAGCACAAACAGAAATGCACTTTCCATATTCCTGCTTACACGGGTCATGTACAGTATATTGGAGATCACACTTTCCCCATATGTTTCACTAATGTAATTCCAGATAGAGCGGCCTGCATATAAAGCATCCGGCCCGGAAAGCTGGTTAAACTTTTTATAACGTTTATTTAATATCCCATCCCTCACTTTATTATCAATGTCTGCATTCCATTTAGCACCCAGGTGTGCTGCCAGGCCTTTCACATACCATTCAGGCAGGGCAAGCAGGGTGGAATTTTTTAACATTTCAGTCACACTGCCCCCATACATCATCTGGTTGATCAGTATTTCAGCTATACTGCTTCTTATTTGTTCTTCCAGTTTCTGGTGATCTCCTTCAAAATATACGATCACCTTTGTGCCAACAATCCGTGTAGTTCCGCCAATATTAAATTCTTCTTCTGTTGACAGACCCAGATTGCTTTGTTTGAATTCACTTTGTTTGTTGTAGACAATGACCGTCAGTCGACCGGATAATTCCGAGTCGAATAATTTTTCCAGATCCGTCAGGTTTTTCTGGGTAGACTTCGAAACATAACTGGCAATTTCTTTTCCACCTTCATAGAAATAAACATCATACCGGGGGTAGCTGAAATAAGTCCAGTAAAGTGATTTTTTATATTGTATGCGGTTTTTTCCAAAACTCGTCTGAGAGCCATAGTAAAACTGTGCAAAAGAATTTAGCGTGAAAAGGGTAGAAATAAGACAAAGAAAGACTGATTTATGCAGGCGCATAGGTGTAGTAAAATGAGCAAGCTAAGATAAGAAACAAATGCGTAGCATTCATGAGCACCAAAAAAAGCATGTATGGAGCCGCGAATAAATACGATTAATCCGCCAAATCTGCGTAGATTTGCGCCCTATACTTATCTGATTATCAAATGTTAACAGTAAAATCATTTACGTTTGGTCCATTTGCTGAGAATACGTATGTATTATACGATGCCACCGGAGAATGTGTTATTGTGGATCCTGGCTGCTACGATGATTCTGAAAAAAGCGCTTTGTCCGGGTTTATAGCAGAGCATAAACTTAAGCCTGTGCTTTTGCTCAATACCCATGGGCATATAGACCATGTGGTGGGAAATAAATTTGTCTTTGATACATACGGATTGAAACCTCTCATTCATAAAGAAGACCTGAAGACCTTGCGTTCACTGATGACTGTTGCCCATCTGTACAACCTGAATGCGGAGGCCTCACCTGAGCCCTCCGGTTTTCTCGCGGAAGGAGATAAGGTAAAATTCGGGGAAACTGAATTGGGTGTTTTATTTACGCCCGGCCACTCTCCGGGAAGCATTTGCTTTGTACATCCGGCTCAGAAAATTATTATTGGCGGAGATGTATTGTTTTATGGTAGTATAGGCCGCACGGATTTACCCGGAGGGCATCACCAGACTTTGTTGGACAGCATTGCCAATAAACTGATGGTTCTGGAAGATGATTTTACGGTTTACTCTGGTCATGGACAGAAGACGGAGATTGGCTTTGAAAGGAAGAATAATCCGTTTCTTAATTGACTAATTTGACGGGCAGAAGCAAATGGAACCATGCCATTTTTCGCTTATTTATAACGGTTGCTATAGTAACCATTAGAGGCCTTTAATGCGCAGGATAATAGCCATTATAGAATAGTCCAAAACAGCTTGGTTTTATTATATAAGGTCGGATGCCTTTTATAGGGAAAACAAGATTTAATTGATTCCAATTATTTTAAATTCCACCCTGCGGTTCTTTTGCCTTCCCTCAGGATTATCCGTTCCATCCGGATTTGAATTAGGTGCTACTGGTTTGCTTTTCCCATAACCCTTCGCCTGCATTCGTTCTTTGCTAATGCCTTTTGCCTGCAAACTGTTTACAACACTTTGGGCACGTGCTTCCGAAAGCCTCAGGTTATAAACTTCACTCCCTTTGCTGTCCGTATGCCCGGAGATTTCTACTTTAATTTTTGGATTTTTTGTCATTAACTGAACAAGGTTATTGATTTCCACATTTGAGAGCTTACGCAATGTGGCCTTGTCGAAATCAAAGAAAATATTGTTCAAAGTGATTTTTGATCCCACAACAACCGGAGGCAGAATGATGGCTCTTTTCAATTCGTAATAGTTGGATTCCTTAGGGATGTCCATGTTCTCGGAATAGAACAAATGATTTGCACTCTGGTAAGTGACATTGTAATTTCTTCCCGGAGGCAGGATAAAAAGAAATTCACCGGTCTTGCTGTTCGTCCGGTAAATCCCGACGACTTCACCTGTCACATTATCTGCCACCGTAATTTCCACATCCTTTGCGGGCCTGCCGGTTTCATCAATCACGGTTCCTTTCATAACCGTGAGAGGGGTTTCGATGCGGTCCGGGAATGTGATCATGTAATTGTCTTTTTCTCCAAATCCATCCTCCCGGAATGAAGAGAAATAAGCCGTCTTGCTGTCCGGACTGACTACATAATAAATGTCATCATCCGGAGTGTTGACAGGGTAGCCCACATTCATTGGTTCGGACCAGATTCCGGCATCGGAGAGCTGAGTGGTAAAGATGTCAAATCCTCCCATGGTGGCATGACCGTTGGAGCTGAAATACAAGGTCACCCCATCCGGATGAATAAAAGGGGCATCCTCGTCAAAAGGAGTATTAATAGTTGGCCCCATATTTACTGCCTTAGCCCAGTCGCCGGTTGGCAGCATTTTGCTGGTATATAAATCCCTTCCTCCATATCCACCAGGCCTGTTGCTCGAAAAATAAATGGTATTTCCATCAGCAGAAATAAATGCGCTCGGTTCCCAGAATTCTGAATTGATATTGTCATTCAGCTTGATGGGCTTGCTCCAGATATCCCCGTTTAAAGTGGTACTGTAAATATTTCCATCACCGTCATCGTCTTTATAAATGAGTATGGTCTGTCCGTCCGGAGAAATACCGACGGTTGCTTCATTGCCCTTTGTGTTGATGGGAGCCCCTATGTTTTCGGCCTTTGACCAACCTGATTTTGTTTTGTCAGATCTGTAAATGTCTTCAAAATAATTACCCTCTATGTCCTTCAGCCCCCCTGTCGTTTCCGGCCTGCGTGAAGTAAAGAAAAGAGTATTCTGATCAGCTGACAAAACAGGAGAATAATCCGGAAAAGCAGAATTGACAGTAGAGTCCAGATTTTGGATAATTGATTTTACCGGATGTGCAACCAACAGAAGTGCAGTAGTACACATTTCAATTTTTCGTTTGGTTTCGGCAAGTAATACCGGATCCGTCCGTTCATCCTCTGCCATGGTGGAAATATATCTTTTGTACATCTCAATCGCTTTATCGAACTGGTAATTCAGGTGATAGGCATCGCCCAGAAATTTATAGGCGATGAGCGGGGCATTTCTTTCCTCACAGGAACCTTCCTTGTATTTCACTGAAACAGCAAGTATGGCTTTGTTGAAATAATAAATTGCCTTTATCCGTTCTCTTTTGGAACTGAGGTAGCAAACTCCCACTTTAAATGCCAGGTTACAGTTTGCTGTATCCTGATTATACAAATCAAGCAAAAAGGGACGCGCATCCAGATAACCTCCTTTGGAATAGGAAAGTGATTCGTTTTTTCCATTCTGATACGCTTTTGAAAATACAGCCTCCGCATGGTCGAATTTCTTTTTGAATTCTCCCTCGGTTTGTTGCGCACAAAGGCTGAAACTTGTGAAAATAAAAAGTGCAATCGCGGTTATTGCTTTCATCGGAATTTATATACTGAAACCTTTCCTGGGTTAGTATAGCTGACAAAAGT
>JABDEY010000029.1:0-5824 GCA_013286805.1 Bacteroidota bacterium
CTGCATTCCATTTGGTATTGATAGTACATCCATTCAAATTAAAAATGGGATAAAGCAGGATTTTCCATCTTGTTTTCACATTGGGGCAATGAACTGGGGGCCCAACACTACCGGGGTAAAATGGCTTATTGATAGTGTCTGGGAAAAGGTTGGCCGGCTCCAGCCTGCCTTGAAGCTATACCTTGCAGGCCGTTATATGCCGGAGTGGCTAATAAACCTGAAGCACAAAAACATTGTAATTTCAGGTGAAGTGGACAATCAGTTTGATTTTATGGAAGCTAAAGGCATTATGCTGGTTCCCTTGTTATCCGGTGGTGGAATGCGTATCAAAATCATTGAGGGAATGGCAATTGGAAAAACGATTATTTCAACCTCCATTGGAGCGGAAGGAATTCCTTATGAACACAATAAGAATATTTTAATTGCAGACACTGCAGAGGAATTCACTGCATGTATAAACAAGTGTGTGAATGACCCTGAATTATATCTGCGCATTGGCGTGAATGCCCGAAGTTTAGTACAGGAACACTTCGACAATGCCAAAATATGCCTGAACCTGCTCCGGTTCTATGAGCAATTAGTATCTTTACAACATGTTAAATACGATAGTTGAAGCGATTGCCGACCTCAAAAAAGGAAAGGTGATTATTGTAGTGGATAATGAGGACAGGGAAAACGAAGGGGACTTTGTCTCTGGTGCGCGACATGTGACTCCTGAAGTAATCAATTTCATGGCAACTCACGGCAGAGGGTTAATTTGTGCGGCTATCACGGAAGAAAGGGCAATGGAATTACAGCTGGAGATGATGGTCAGCAATAACACATCTGAGCATTCAACGCCTTTTACTGTTTCCATTGATTTAAAAGGGCACGGATGCACTACCGGAATCTCAACGCATGACAGGTCTAAGACGATACAGGCACTTATAGATCCGGCGATACGACCAGAAGATTTTGGAAAACCCGGCCATATATTTCCATTAAAAGCAAAAAAGGGAGGTGTTTTACGAAGAGCGGGACACACTGAAGCTACTGTGGATCTGGCACGTCTTTCAGGTTTTGAGCCGGCCGGAGCACTTGTTGAAATTATGAATGAGGATGGCAGTATGGCAAGACTGCCGGAACTTTTGCAAATCGCAAGGAAATTCGGACTGAAAATCATTTCAATTGAAGATCTTATTTCTTATCGCATTAGCACTGAAAGCATTATTAAAAGAGAAGTTAAAGTAAAACTACCTACCGCATTGGGTAATTTTGAACTTGTAGCGTATAAACAAACAACAACTGATCAGGAACACCTCGCGCTGATAAAGGGAAACTGGGAAAAGGATGAACCTGTGTTGGTGCGCGTTCATTCCTCTTGTCTTACCGGAGATATTTTTGGCTCCTGCCGTTGCGATTGCGGACCTCAACTTCACAGAGCAATGGAAATGATTGAAAAAGAGGGCAAAGGTGTTATTGTGTATATGAATCAGGAGGGACGTGGCATAGGTCTGCTCAACAAACTAAAATCCTATAAACTTCAGGAGGAAGGTATGGATACTGTCGAGGCCAACCTGGAACTTGGCTTTAAAATGGACGAACGTGATTATGGTGTAGGGGCACAAATCCTGAGGGATCTGGGCCTAAGCAAAATACGGCTATTGACAAACAACCCAAAAAAACGTGCCGGTCTGATTGGGTATGGCCTTGAAATAGTTGAAAATATTCCGATTGAAATTCAGTCCAACATTCACAATAAACTTTACCTGCAAACCAAGAGAGATAAAATGGGTCATAGTCTTAAGCTGAAAAGTGAATAGGTCAGCCATAGAACGAATAGGTCAATCTATTCCAACCTTTTTTTTGGGATAATTTTACTATCTTTGGTAGGGTTTGTTAAGAAAATTGTCGTGCTTAGTGATATGATGAAGCGTTTTCTTTTATTTCTACTCATTTTTGCAGGCGGGGAGTTTATTATTACACCTTTAAATGCCCAGATCACAGCTAATTTTACTGCGAGTCCAACATCCGGCTGTGCTCCTTTAATTGTTCAGTTTACTGATCAGTCTACAGGCCCAGGCATTAATTCCTGGCAATGGAACTGCGGAGGTGGTAATACACCTACCAAACAAAGTCCATTAGTAGCTTATTTGGTTCCAGGTGTATACAATGTTACTCTGACAGTAAAAAATACTGGAACAGGGGTCAGTAATACTGTCACAAAGACCGCATTCATTACTGTTTTCAGCACACCTGTTGCAAAATTCACCGCTACAGATACAACAGGTTGTGCACCGCTTGCTGTGTCATTTACTGACCTTTCCACCCCTGGTTCCGGGAAAATTACCAAATGGTCCTGGTCATTTGGTGATGGAAGCCCCAATTCAAACGCTCAAAATCCAACCCATACCTATTCTGCATCAAAGACCTATAGCGTAACACTTACAGTTACTGATACCAACGGATGTACCAATTCCATAAATCTGCCTGGACTTGTTCAGGTTTTAAATTCTACTCTAAATGCCGGGTTTACAGCTTCGCCCAATGTAGGATGTTCGGCACCCGCAACAATTAATTTTACAAATACATCCACCAGCGGAGGAACCCTTACCTATTCATGGAACTTTGGAGATACGCATACCTCAACTTCCACCAGCCCTTCCAATACCTATTCTGCTCCAGGAACTTATACAGTTTCACTTACGGCCAATTCTTCCAATGGATGTTCAAAAACCGCTACTTCTACAATTAGTGTTCTTGGCGGATCCAATGTGGCCTTTACCGCTTCAACTACCTCAGCCTGTCTTGGAACCAACATTAGTTTTGGAGATTCGACCAAACCTGCACCCACATCCGTAAAATGGAATTTTGGCGATGGGAACTCTTCCATCTTATCAAATCCTGCCCATACCTATTCAGCTCCCGGTACTTATTCAGTGAGATTAGTGGTGTCATTTGCAGGGTTATGCCCTGATTCTCTGACCAAAACTGCTTTTATTACGGTTAACCCAGGGCCTGTTGTCAGCTTTTCAGCTGATACCCTTAATGCCTGTGCAACTCCCTTTAAAGTTCATTTTACAGATCACACTATTGGTGCCACCACCTGGAACTGGTCTTTCGGTAACGGAAGCAATTCAACTCTTGCCAGCGATTCAACTATTTACAACACATCCCCGGGTACTTTTAATGTTAAACTGGTTGTTACAACAGCAAATGGCTGTAAGGACAGCCTGACCAAATTTAATTACATTAGTGTTAAACCTCCGGTGGCTGGCTTTACCTCCACACCTGACAGCGGATGCGCGCCCTTGCTGGTAAATTTTAAGGATACTTCTTTTTCAAGGGAACCAATTAAAACCTGGGCCTGGACTTTTGGGGATCCTTCATCAGGGGCTTCAAATGCTTCTGTCTTGGAAAATCCAACCCATACTTTTAATGCCATTGGGACCTATACGGTCAATCTATCGCTTATTAATTCGTATGGTTGTGCATCCAGTACCCAGGGTACTGTAATTATCACAAATAAACCGGTTATTGGATTCTTTGTTTCAAAGGATAGTTGTGCCTTGACTCCTATCGTTTTTACCGATACTTCTGTTGTCAGTACTTTCTGGAAATGGGATTTTGGAGATGGGAAAAAGGGAATGGGTAAGCTAAGCCAACATCTGTATGACACTACCGGTTTTTTTTGACATAAAATTAATTGCTTTTAACAGGGGTTGTACAGATACCTTAATCAAAAAAAAGCTTATTCATATAAACCCGGCAGTACCCAAATTTGCTGTGGCAGCAATTAATTGTGACAGTGTTTTAACCCGGCACTTCACGAATTTATCTGAAGGACCTGTAGACTCCTGTTTCTGGGACTTTGGAGATCTGAAGGGAGATTCTGTTCATTTCAATCCCGGGCATACCTATACAAATCCCGGGACCTATACTGTTAAACTGACAGTGGTTAATAAATCTTCCGGTTGTAAAAAAGATACGACTCTAAAGATTACCCTGATTGACCTGATTCCTAAATTCACTATGTCTGAGCCTGCTATCCGTTGTAACCCGCTCCGTATAAGTTTTGAGAATGCCACAACAGGAGGTGTGCCGGCAAATTATTCATGGATATTCGGAGATGGGGGAAGCAGTTCAGGGAAATTTGATACTGTTCCAAATAACACCTATAGAAATACTTTTACACATGATACCCTTTACACGGTAAAACTTGTTGTTACGGATGCATTTGGTTGTACAGACACTTTGCAGAAAACAGATTCCATTAAAGTCTGGGATATTAACCCGTTTTTTGAAATTACAAGTCAGACTGGCTGTGATAGTTCTCTTGTGCAGTTCAAGGATACTTCTCAGGTAATTCCTGCAGCAACTGTGTGGTCCTGGAACTTCGGAGATGGAAAAACTTCGACACTGCAATCACCCCAGCACTATTACGTAAAAACAGGAACGGATACTGTAACACTGCATGTTACAAATGCTGACGGCACTTGTTCGGTGACCAAACCTAATTATGTTTCATTTTTTACCCCTAAAGCGCACTTTACCAGTAATGATACGCTTGTCTGCCCGGGGAGTACGATTCAGTTCATAAACAGTACGACAAACGCCAACTCTTACAGTTGGAATTTTGGAGATGGTTCAGGTCTCTCAACCGCCACCAATCCTTCCCATATTTATGTGGTAAACGGAAGCTATTCAGTTAAACTGACAGCAACTGATACGCTGACCGGATGTGTAAGCATTATTACCAAATCAAATTTTATAAAACTAGACAAACCCGTTGTTGGTTTTAGTACTGACAGCCTTTTCAAGGCTTGTCCGCCCCTACCTGTCAATTTCCTGGATACCAGTCATTCTATTTCAGCTATCAGCAACCACTTCTGGAGTTTTGGCGATGGGAATGTTGCCAATCTGGTTGGAGATCCTGCTTCAAATACCTATACAGCACCCGGCTCTTATTCAGTGCAATTGATTGTCACAAATGCTACCGGATGTTCAGACAGCATTACCAAGACAAAATTAATTACTGTAAATGGTCCTTCCGGAACATATACGTTTGCTCCTTCAGCCGGGTGCACTCCCCTTGCAGTTAATTTTACCATGAATCTGATCAATACTAAAACAGACACATTGGTATTTGGGGATGGAAATTTTGTAACGGGTGATACCTGTTGTGTTACCTACCAGTATAATTCTCCCGGCACCTTTCTCCCGGTTCTCATATTGGTTGACAAAAGCGGATGTAGGTGGGGAGTGCCTTCCAGCAAGACTGTTTCAGATAACCCCTATCCTAACATTAATTTTAACGTTACCCCTCCATTCCCCAAGGCAGGTGTAAGTGCCACTTTTGCGGATGCCAGCCAAAATGCTACGGCCTGGTTTTGGGAATTTGGTGACGGGCATACCGGTACAGGCAAGGACACTTCTCATACTTATGCCGATGCAGGGGTTTACACTGTCAAAGAAATTGTTGATAACGGTGCTTGCATTGATTCTATTTCCAGAGAAATTACTGTTATCGGAAATTTAATAATTCCCAATGTCTTTACCCCAAATGGTGACGGATTGAATGATGCATTAGAGATTGGTCAATACGGCGTCACTCAGGTTGATGTGAAAATATACGACCGCTGGGGACTGGAGATGTACACTAAGATAGCCGAAAGGGTCTTCTGGGACGGGCGCACCTCAAGTGGTTTAGTATGCCCGGATGGTACTTATTTTTATACAGTTGTGGCTACTACTCTGGGTGGCGGGAGAATTATACTGGTAGGTAACACAACAGGTATCACCCGTTACAAAATTTCCATCCCCAAATACCAATGTGTCTGTTTTA